>JAVBPD010000121.1:0-22210 GCA_031549885.1 Clostridiaceae bacterium | reverse complement strand
CAAGACGTTGGGTAGTTGAAGTAAGTCATTCTTGGGTTAATCGCTTTCGTAAGTTACTTATACGATTTGAGAAAACAGATGCTTCTTATTTAGGACTACTTATGTTTGCCTTTGCTTTTATTGCTTTTCGTAAATGTGATGTTATTTAGGGATAAGCTCTAAATTGTCAGGAGGTAATCAACAAAAATTTGTTGTAGGTAGAGAACTTGATAGAAAGCCTGAATTAATTATTGCAGTACATCCAGATAGGGGTCTTGATATTGGTGCAACAAAATATATTCAAAATCAAATTATTAAGGCCCGTGATGAAGGGGCTGCAGTTCTACTTGTTTCAACAGAACTATCAGAAATTATGGAGTTATCAGATAGGATAGTTGTACTATATAGTGGCAAAGTCATGGATACAATTGATCAAAAAGATGCAAACCGCGAGAAGCTTGGGCTTTTAATGGCTGGAGTAAAATAAATTTAAAGGGGTAAAAGTATGCTTACAGAAAGAATGAATGAATTAATTAGGCAAATTCCAAAGGGTGAAAATCACATTCATATTGAAGGTTCAATACCTGCAAGGACTGCGTTAAAACTTTCAAAGAAAAATAAAATTAAATTACCTTTTAATTCTGAAGAAGATATGGCAAGATATATTAAAAACAATGTTGTGGATTTAAATTCATTTATGGTATCAGATCGCACAATAAATTCAGTCTGTATAAATGAAGAAGATTATCATGATGTTATATACGATTTAGGTAAAAATGCATATGATCAAAATATTATCTATCAGGAATTGCATTTGGATTATCCACTTAATGAAGTGAGAGGCATTCCTTTAGATGTGGTTATGAAAGGATATGAGTCTGGAAGAAAGGCTGTAAAGAAGGATTTTGGTGTGGAGATTGTATTTATAGCAGGCATAGATAGGAGCCTTTCTTCTGAGACTTGTGTAAATTTTGTTAAAAATCTTGAGCCGTATTTATATATGATTGATGGCATAGGAATGGACTGTGAAGAAAAAGGTCATCCTTGTATTAAACATAAAGAATCATATGAAATTGCGGGAAAAATGGGACTCTTTAAGGCTGCACATGCTGGGGAAGATGATGGATGTCAGAATATTTGGGACGCAATTGATGTCCTTGGCTGTGAAAGAATTGATCATGGAGTTCGTGCAATTGATGATCCGAAATTAGTTAAATATTTGCACGATCGAAAGATACTCCTTGCTATGTGCACAAGGTCAAATATTATGACAAGGCTTTTTCCTGATTTAAAATCTCATTCAATTAAGCCACTTATGGCACAAGGCGTGATCTGTTCCATAAGCTCAGATGATCCACCATATGTGGGAGATTTGCTCTATGAATATGAAGGAGTGGTGGAGGAAATTGGGTTTGATGAGGATCAAATTATTACACTAGCTAGAAATAGCTTAGAGTATTCAATAAAAGGTAAGCATTTGTTGCCTCGCTTTGATGAATGGGTAGAAAAGTGGAAATATTAATTATAAAATATAAGAAACATAAGGGTAATTAACCCTTATGTTCTTAGGTTCATCTTCTTTACTTTATTTTTGTAAACTTTTTGTTCTTTACTTATGAATTCACTTATGATAGAATACTA
Organism: Clostridiaceae bacterium; assembly: GCA_031549885.1. GTDB lineage: Bacteria > Bacillota > Clostridia > Clostridiales > Clostridiaceae > WQUF01. Next base: position 20,590 of record JAVBPD010000121.1, on the reverse strand, counting down.
ATGTTATCGCACTGAAGAGGTTCTAAGTAGCTTTTTGCTCACCTTAAGAGGCGAATCCGTATATTAAGGAGGTGTATTTTAAATGTATGCAATTATAAAAACTGGAGGAAAACAGTACAGAGTAACTGAAGGCGATGTTTTATATGTTGAAAAATTAGAAGCAGAAGCTAATTCAACTGTTGATTTAACGGAAGTATTAGCTATTGAAAATGATGGAGACATAACAGTAGGAGAGCCATTTTTAAATGGAGCTTTGGTTTCATGTAAAGTTATATCCCAAGGTAGAGCTAAAAAGATCATAGTTATGAAATATAAGCCTAAAAAGCATTATAGAAAGAAAACTGGACATAGACAAAGCTATACAAAGCTTGTAGTTGAGAAAATTGTTCCAAGCGCTCTATGATTTTTATAAAGTTTTTTAAAGATGAAAAGTACTTAATTGGATTTGAAATAAAAGGTCATGCAAATTTCAAAACAAATAAAAAATTAATAGAAGACAAAATCCTTTGTTCATCTGTAAGCATGTTAGCTCAGTCTACGCTTTATGGAATAGGGGAAGTTTTAAAATATTCTCCAAGATATGAAGTGGAATCTGGATTTGTAAAATGCGATATTTCACATTTAGAAGATGAACAAAAATTAAACTGCCAGGTTTTACTTAAAACCATGGAAGTCACAATTAATAAGTTATTAGAAGTAGAAAACTACAGTAAATATATGAGTTTAGTTGATTAGGAGGTGCATTTATGTTTAGAATTGATCTTCAATTATTTGCTTCTAAAAAAGGAGCAGGTAGCACAAGAAACGGAAGAGACAGCCAATCTAAAAGGCTTGGAGTTAAAGCTGGTGATGGTCAATTTGTTCTTGCTGGAAATATTTTAATTAGACAAAGAGGAACAAAAATACATCCTGGCTTAAATGTAGGCATTGGCAAAGATGACACTTTATTTGCTAAGGTAGATGGAATTGTTAAATTTGAAAGATTTGGAAAGACAAAGAAAAAGGCTTCAGTTTATAAAACAGAAGTTTCTTAAGATAGCATAGTAAGTTTTTGAGCACCCTTAGGGGTGCTTTAAAATTATATAAAAGAAGGTGGTAAGTGGTAAAATGTTTATTGACATTGCAAAAATATTTGTAAAATCTGGAAATGGAGGAAATGGATCCATTTCATTTAGAAGGGAAAAATATGCTCCACTTGGGGGCCCTGATGGCGGAGATGGTGGCAGAGGTGGAGATGTAATTTTAATTTCTGATAAAAATATAAATACTCTTTTAGAATTTAAGTTTAAAAAGAAATTTGTAGCAGATAATGGAGAAAATGGTTCGGGGCAAAAATGCTATGGAAAAGATGGAAAAGATGTGTATATAAAAGTTCCTATTGGTACTATAGTAAGAGATGTGGCGTCAAATAAGGTTATGGCAGATCTTTCATTTGATAGCCAGCGATATGTTGTTGCAAAAGGTGGAAAAGGTGGTAAGGGAAATGTAAAATTTGCAACTGCCACAAGGCAAGCACCTGATTTTGCAGAGCCTGGTATGCCAGGTGAAGAAAGAAATGTTATTTTAGAATTAAAGTTACTTGCAGATGTGGGATTATTAGGATTCCCTAATGTGGGAAAATCAAGCCTTTTAGCTTTAGTTTCCAATGCAAAGCCTAAAATTGCAAATTATCATTTTACAACTATAACTCCAAATTTAGGCGTTGTGGATTATAAAGATGTGGAACCTTTTATAATAGCAGATATTCCCGGAATAATTGAAGGAGCTGCAGAAGGCTCAGGGCTTGGCATTCAATTTTTAAGGCACATTGAGAGAACTAGGCTTTTAATACATATAATTGATGTATCAGGGCTTGAAGGAAGAGATCCTATAGAGGATTATAAAGCTATAAATGAAGAGTTAAAGAAATATAGCATAAAGCTATGGGATAGACCTCAAATTGTAGCTTTAAATAAAATAGATTTAGTATATGAAAAGGAAAAAATAGAGGATGTAAAAAATAAATTAAAGGAAATTGGTGCAGGTGATATATTTGAGATATCTGTAGCTACAATGAGCGGCATAAGAGAAATACTTATGAGAGCTTCAGAAATACTGAAATCAATACCTAAGGATATAAAATTATATGAAGAAGATGAATTATATGAAGAAGAAGAAAAGCACTTTACTTATGAAATTGAAAAACAAGATGACTTATTTATAGTATCGGGAAGCTTTGTAGATAGGCTTTTTCAGGCTGTAAATATAAATAACCCATATTCTTTAACTTATTTCCACAAAGTGTTAAAAAATAAAGGAGTTATTGATAAACTTAAATCAATGGGAATAAAAGACGGAGACACTGTAAGGCTTAATGATTTTGAATTTGTATACACTATTTAGGAGGAAAAAATGTTGACTGGAAAACAAAGAAGTTTTTTAAAAAAAATGGCAAATAATATGAAGCCAATTTTTAATGTAGGAAAAGAAGAAATAGGGGAAAATATGATAGATGCGCTTAATAGCGCAATAGAAAAGAGAGAATTGATTAAAATATCTGTTTTAAATAATAGCTCTTATGAGCCCCTTGAAATAAGCAAAATTTTATGTGAAAAATTAAAATGCGAGTTTGTTTCAATAGTAGGAAGCAAAATTACATTGTATAGAAAATCAAAAGATGATCCTAAAATAATATTGCCATGAAGAGAAAATGCATATTTGGAGGTACATTTGACCCTATCCATATTGGACATTTAAATGTAGCATATGAGGCAATGTATCAAAAATGCTTATCTGAAGTAATATTTCTGCCTGCAGCAGTTCCACCTCATAAAATAAGCAATTACATTTCTTCTTCAAATCATCGTATAAATATGATTGAGATTTCTTTAAAGGATGAACCTTTATTTTTATTAGATACCTATGAAATTCATAAAGGTGGAATAAATTATACTTATCAAACTATAGAGCAGTTTATAAACAAAGAAAATGATGTAGAGTGGTATTTTTTAATGGGAGGAGATTCTCTTTTAGAGTTTCCTTCTTGGAGAAATGTAGAATTAATACTAAATAAAATAAAATTATTGGTTTATCCTAGAGCTGAAGAGGAAATATATGATTTAATTAAAGCAAAAGATAATTTAACTGATAAATACAAAGGTCATATTGAAATATTAAAAGTTCCAAGGCTTGACATTTCATCTACTATGATAAGAAAGTTAATAGCTGAGGGGAAGAAAACGCCTTTTATAACTAAGGAAACTTACGATTATATAAAGAAAAATAAACTCTATATTGTAGAAGGTGACGCTAATGGTTAATATAGAAGAAATTAATAAATATTTAAAAGAGAATTTGACAGAATATAGATATGATCATGTTATGAGAGTTTGTGATATGGCCATGGATTTAGGGAAAATCTATGGCCTTGATTTAATGAAGGTTAAGATTTCAGCTCTTTTGCATGATTGTGCTAAGGATATTGACAAAGAAGATCTCATTAGAATATCAAGAGAAAATGGACTTTTAAATGAGATGGATTATGATTATAAAAGCATATTGCATTCAGCTGTTGGAGCTTTTATAGCAAAGAGCAAATTTAATGTTTATGATGAAGATATTTTAAATGGCATTTTGTATCATACCACAGGAAGAGCAAATATGAGCACATTTGAAAAGGTTATATTTGTTTCTGATAAAATTGAAAAAGGAAGAGATTTTAAAGGTGTTTTAGAGCTTAGAAAAATGGCAATAACTGATTTAGATGAGACCATAGTTATGTATTTTAATATTGAATTAACTAGAATAATTTCTAAAAATAAATGCATTCATCCAAAGTCTGTTGAATGCAGAAATTTTTATATTTTATCTAAAATTAAAAAAGGGGAATTAGATGATTAATTCACTTATATATATTGTTGATGAAAAGGGAAAGGATAAGAAGTTAAGGTTTTACTTAAGAGAATGCCAACATTTATCCTCAAGGTTAATAAAGCATTCAGCTAGAGAGCACAAAATATTTGTAAATGACAGAGTAGAACTATTAAATTATAAAGTGAAGTTAAATGATAAAGTTCAAATTTTACTAGAAAAAGATGAAGATCAGCAAATAGAGGCAGAAGAGATGGATTTAGATATTGTATATGAAGATGAGGATTTTATAATTGTAAATAAACCGCCAAATATTGTTGTGCACCCTACAAAATCTCATCAAAGTGAAACTTTAGCTAATGGTTTAATCTATCACTTTAGAAAAAATAACGAAAATACCATAGTGAGGCTTGTAAATAGGCTTGACATGGGCACCTCAGGGCTTGTGATAACAGCTAAAAATCAATTTACACATTCTTATTTTTCAAAAATAATGAGAACTGAAGATTATGTTAAAAAGTATTTAACCATTTGCCATGGAATATTAAAAGAAAAAAATGGAGTAATTAATTTGCCTATTTACAGGGAAAGCGAAGATGTAATAAAAAGAACCATTGATGAAAGAGGTAAAGAAAGCATAACTGAATATGAAGTTTTAGAAGAGTTTAAAGATGCTTCACTTTTAAAACTTAATTTAATAACTGGGAGAACTCATCAAATAAGAGTTCATTTAGAAAGCTTAGGCCACCCAATATATGGAGATAAGTTATATGGAGAAAGCAATGATGATCACATTATATTAAGACAAGCGCTTCATGCATATTTTATTTCATTTAAGCATCCTAAAACGCTAAAATTAATGGAGTTTGAAGGAGCTATGCCTTCTGATATGCATGAGGCTATTGATAAATTAAGGAGCGGTTTATGTATAGAGTAGATTTAGTAAATGATGATAAATTGTTAAATTTAACTGATATTTTTTTAAATGCTTATCCTGGAATCAAAATGAAAAGCGATGATTATAAAAAGGCATTAATAGAGCGCAATAAATCGGAATTTATAAATTTTTATGGAGTATATGATTTAGATAAAGCAGTTGGCGCCATGAGAATTCATGATTTTAAGATGAACCTTTTAAATGAGATGGTTAAGGCAACTGGAGTTGGAAATATAGCAGTTCATGTGTGCAACAAAAAAGAAAAGGTGGCAAAAGAAATAATGAAATTTTTCTTATATAAAGCTAGGGAAGAAAAAGCTTCAATTGCTCTTTTATACGCCTTTAGCCCAGAGTTTTATAAAAATATGGGCTTCGGGTTTGGCACATTTATGAATCAATTTAAAATTCATCCTAAAAATATAAAAGCTTTATCTAAAAAAGATCATATAAAGGTTTTAAATATAGAAAATAGCAAGATGTTATATGAATTTTATAAGGAAAAGGTAAAAAACACCAATGGGTTAATTGAAAAGACAGAGGATGAAATTAAAAGTTTATTAGAAAATACTTCAAATAAAGTTTTTGGATTTGTTAAAGATGAAAAAATAATGGGTTATATAATTTCGCAATTTAAAATTGGAAGAGAAGATAGCTTTTTAATAAATGATATGATAATTTCAGAAATTTTATTTGATGGACCTGATGTATTTCTTGAATTTGCATCATTTTTAAAGAGCCAAAATGATCAGTTTAGATATGTTATAATAAATATAAGCGATGAAAATTTAATATATGCATTAAAAGATCCTAGAGATTATTCTAATGATTTATTAACATCTGTATATCATAAATCAAGTTCAAGAGGAATGGGAATAATGTATAGGGTAACAGATGTGGAGGAGCTTTTTATTTCTTTAAAAGATCACGATTTTAATGGTGAAAATTTAAATTTAAAATTAAATATAGTAGATACTTTTATTGAAGAAAATAACAGGAGCTTTATGATTAAATTTGTCAATGGAAAAGCTTTTTGCAGTTCTTTAGAAAATTATGATGTGGAATTAACTATGGATATAGCTGATTTTTCTTCTATTATAACTTGTGCTGTAAATTTAAAGTCGCTTTATAAATATGGACTTGTAAAAATATCTGATGAAGGATATTTACAAAAGCTCGATGTTATATTTAGTACAGCTGAAAAACCTCTATGCTTTACTAATTTTTAAATAATTTAAAGAGGTGGTATTTTGATAAAAAATGTGATATTTGATGTTGGCAGGGTGCTTTTGAGGTATTCTCCTAAAAAATACTTAGTTGACCTTGGCTATAATGGGAAAGAAGTTCACGATATTATGGAGTTAATATTCCAAAGTGAAATATGGCTAGAATTAGACAGGGGAAGCTTAAATAGAGATGAAGCTATAGATATACTCATTAATAAAAAACCAGAATTAAAAGATAAAATAGACCATGTTATGAAAAATTGGCAAGATCATTTAAATTCAATTAAGGAAAACACCTCCATATTAAAAGATATAAAGAAAAAAGGTAAAAAATTATACATCATATCTAATTTTGGCAGCGATGCTTTTAATATAGTAAGAGGTAAATTTAATTATTTTGAGCTTTTTGATGATATTATAATATCGGCAGATGTGAAAATGTTAAAGCCAGATGAAGAAATTTATTTACATCTTTTAAATAAACATGAGTTAATTCCAAAAGAATGCGTGTTTATCGATGATATGGAGAAAAATATTATTACAGCACAAAAGCTTGGAATAAATACTATTTGGTTTAAAGAAAATGTAATAGTTAAAGAAGAGCTTGAAAAAATTGGTGTACTTTAATAAATATAAGGGTGAGATATAAATGAATAAAGCTATACCTATATTGCCTTGCATTAACGTTAAAATGCAAATTGAATTTTATACGCAATTAGGCTTTGAAATCGTTGGACAATATCCTCGAGGTTATTTAGTGGTAAAATATAAGGATTTAGAACTTCATTTTTACAGCGTAAGTAAATTAATCCCACAGGAAAATGCGTCTATGTGCTTTATACTTGCAGATGATTTAGAAGAGATTTATAATGCATTTATAGCTAATTTTAAAGTAAAAAATAGTAAAATACCTCGAAGCGGTTTCCCTCGCATTTCTAAAATTCGAGATTTAAGCGAAGATAGGCGTTTTACATTGACAGATCCTAGCGGAAATACTTTATATGTTGGTGCAAGAAAAATAAAAGAAGATATTATTTTTTTTCGACATTTAGAAAATGAGGTATACGCTGAAAAATTTGCTGTTCTTTATGATTTGGTATATTCAAAAGAGGATTTTATTGTTGCCAATAATTTGTTAAAAAAATTGCTTTTTCAAAAAGATGATCTAAATGATTTAGATAGAGCAAAGCTTTTATTGATAGCTTTAGAAATTCAAATTGGATTAGGCGAAAAACCAAATGATGAGGAAATAAAGGCATTAATAACAGAAAATCAAGGGGATTTAAAGTGGAAATGTATAAATGAGAAATTTAACGATATATTTTAAAAAAATTCGATTTCTTTTGTGGAAATCGTTTTTTTTATATTATAAAATTGAGATAATTAATATGTGGAGGTGTTTGATGCTACAAATAAAATGCACTAAAAAATTGATTGATGAAATGAAAATAAAGCCAGCAGAAATTGAAGAAATAGATCCTCTTTTTTCTTGGCATGCAAATATAATAGTTGTAAATAGAAGGAAGACTGTTTATTTGATGAACGATGCTACTAGAATGATAATAGTGCTTCATGGTTTAAAGGCTGCAAATTTTAAAAAACTAAATTCTCTTTTATTAGATGCTATTGAAGAAAATTTAATTGAAAGTGGAGTAAATGAAGAGTTAGTAAAGAAATATATTGAAGTGGCTCAAGATGTTTATTTTACAAAAACTGATAATAAATCTATTATATCCAATCTTAATTTAATTATGGGATATAGCTCATATGAAAGCTTTGATACTAATAAAATAAATCAAATAGACTATAATATGAAGCATTTGGAATCTCTTGTTAAAGTGGGAGATGATTATATAGAACCTATAGTGCTAATTGATAAATGTTTTGATGAGTTTGGCAAGGGGAATTTTGGTGAAACTTATAAAAAAAGAAATTTATCAAAGGCTTATGAATTTAATATGCAATTAAATTTATCTGATTATAATGTTTGGAGAAATATAATTGTACCTGCAAATATAAATTTTAAAAAATTTCACTTTGTTTTGCAAGATGCTTTTGGATGGTTTAATTATCATTTACATGAGTTTACTGTTTTTAATGATGATGAAGAACCTAAACCTGTGGCACTTATAATAATGAGCAAAGATGTAATGGAGTATGATCCTTGCGATATAAAAGTACATATTGAATCTATTAAGCTTGAAAGCTTTATCCCTAAATATAGCAAAATATTGTATGCTTATGATTTTGGCGATGGTTGGGAAGTTTTATGTGAGCTTAAAAGAACTATTGAGGATTATGAGCATAATTATGCAATTTGCATAGATGGTGAAGGGGATTCCCCTCCTGAAGATGTGGGTGGGGAGCCTGGATATGCTGATTTTCGCAATATAACAAGCGATGAAAATAACCCTGAATATGATGGGATGAAAACCTGGGCTGAAGGTCAGGGATTTGAAAAATGGAATATTGACAATGTTAATAAGAGGCTTTTAAGGAGCCTAAAGAGGTTTAGATAATATTTAATAAAAATTTAGGAGGTTTTTATGAGTAAAATTGTTGTATTTTTAGGAAGCCCTAGAAAAAACGGTATCTCTATTAGAATAATAGATAGCGTTATAGATGGAGCTAAGTCCTTAGGTGCTGATGTTTCTGTATATGACTTAAATGATAGCAATATGAGAGGATGTCAAGCTTGTGATTATTGTAGGAAAAATGAAGGTTGTGCTGTAAAGGATAATTTGATGCCTATGTATGATGATATTAAAATAGCTGATGGTATTGTTACAAGTTTTCCAATTTATATGAGGGATGTAAACAGCCAATCAAAAATGTGGTTAGATAGACTTCGTCCATTTTTTAACTCGGATTTTTCTCCTAGAAATCCAGGGAAGAAAATTGTATCAGTATTTACTCAAGGAAACCCTAATGCGGAAATATTTAAACCTTCTATTGATAAGACAAATGCGATTTTTTCAGGATTTTTTATGTGGGAATTAGTTGATAGTTTGCTTGCATATGGTACTGCTGTGCCTTCTTATGTTATACCAGAGGATATTATTAATAGGGCATTTGAAGCTGGGAAAAAGTTAGTGAGTTAAATAATATTATAAAATCTCTCAAAGGTTGGGAGATTTTATTTTAAATAAATTTAGAAAGGAAGAGAAATTTATGTTTGTTTTAAAATGTGAAAGTTGTGGTTTTGAACAGGTGGTAAAAAAGAGAATAGATAAAGATGTTTATGAGAAATTGACAAATAATAAAGGGCTATACTGCGATAGAAATGCTTGCGATGGAAAAAATTCAAAGGTTCCAAATGGATATGTAAGGGTATATGGAATTTTTGGTGGCTGGACTGTAGTTCTTGAAGCAACCTTAGATGATTATAGAGCAATTAAGAGAGCGAGAGAATTGAGAGATTCTGTTAATTTTCGTGTTATAAAGAAATAATGAGAATATATTAAAATACTAAATTATAGCTATTGTATTAGCTTGATAATTTAGTATAATTAAATTAAAGTATACATAATTTTGTTAATTTGTTTAACCGGCATATAGGGCGATAAAAAGCTGGAATTTTAATAAACGGATGCTTTTTTCTATGATGTGGATAGAAAGAGTAGTATTAAAATTCTTAATGAAGTAAATGAAGATGCTGCCGCAAGCTGTGTCCACAAACGTTATTTGAGAGCTATAAGAGATTTAGATGTGAGGAACTATAGTTTCCTGCATAAAAGTCTCTTTGGTGCTCTGAATAGTGTTTTGGTGAGCTTCCCAGTGTCTGGGAGATGGCAAATAGAGGAGATGAAGGCAAGTTTCCTTAAAATTAAGAGGGGTGAGAAAAAAATTTATGGAAAATTGAAAAAATCGAGTTTTAAAAGGTTTATTTTTGAAAAATAATCAAAAATAGGTACCTTAAGTTAGTGTAGAATTTTTTAAAGAAAAAGTAAAAAAAATACAGCATAGACTCGAACCCTTGAAAGGGTCAAAAAGGGGGTATCTTAGGAGGGCAAAAAATAGGCAAAAAGCCATAAAAAAGGGTGTTTAGATGGAGTTTTCATAAGAAAAGGGGGCAAAAATAGCAAAATGGGAAAAAATGGAAAATCGTTCGAGTTTTATAGGCCTAAAACCATTGGGGCTCAAGGGCTAAAAATGTGTGGTCTAGAAATGATAATTGTCCTGAAAAGGAATTGATACAGACGTGTGTCTAGAGTGGAAAATTTGTTGATAACGCTAGAAATGATAATTGTCCTGAAAAGGAATTGATATAAGATTCTATTTTGTTTTAAAACAAAATTTATATTAAGCTATTTTTTTAGTAATTTTATTGATTTTTTTGAAATATTTTGATATTATTCTAATAATAACCTTAATTTTTATCGAGTTCATTTAAGGGGGTAAGTACATAATATGGAATCTGTCTTAGGAATTTACGATGTTACTGGAATTCAAAACTTTATTTTCAATTCAAATAAGCTTAAAGAAAATATAGGTGCTTCAATAATTGTTAAAGAAACATTAAATAAATATTTAATTTGTGCAATTAAAACTGTTGCAAGAAAGAACGGTATTGATGAAAAAGATATAGGAGAAAATTGGTTCCACATTGGTGATGATGATTTCAAAGGTAAATTTAAAGATCCTAGTGAAAATAGAATAGAAATAGTCTATATAGGCGGAGGCAATGCAGTTGTTGCTTTTAGTGATATTAAATATTACAATGCAACTACTAAAATGTTTGCGCTTTTTTTATTAGAAAAAACTTATTCATTAAATGTTGCATCGGCATGCACTCCTATAACTGATAATTTTAATGAAGACAAAAGGCTGTTATTTTTGAATATGAAAAATTATATGATTTAATTATTTTAATTACAATTCATGTTTTTTTATAATCATTATCTAAATAGAAATGGAGGTTAATAAGTGAATAGCTCACTAATTTATTCGATTAAATTAAAGCAACAAACACCAATGATACATTTTCAATACCATGAGGATGGTGCAACCCTTAGAGCAACTGAAGTAAAGCCAAAACTTGATAAATTTATCATTAATCATTGTATAGAAAACGAAATAGATTATGATAATTGGCTCTTAGGAGACAAAGCTCATAAGGCTTTAAACTATAAGATGAAAATTCAGGTCTCAGGAGAGGCTAAAATAACTGATAATATAAGTAAATCTTATTTTGGAAATATGGGATTAGAATATACTGAAGACGGTTATAAGAAAACCGTATTTTACCATGGGGATATAAATTTAACTATTTTATCAAATTTACCAAAATTGATAAAAAAAATAAATGAACTTATAGGGATTTTTTTCCTGCTCCATAATTTTGGCACAAGACAAAATAAAGGTTTTGGATCATTCCAAGTTACATATAAAAATGGAACTATAGTAAGGTTATCTCCGAAAGAAATTTTATCAAACTATGTAAAAAATTATTTTTATATTAAAAATAGTGAATACAAATACAGAATCAAAAAAAGGGGATTTAATAGAGAAAAAGAAGGTTATGATATTGCATTAGATGATGTAAAAATGATATATGGATTTATGAAAAGTGGATATAATTTCACAAAGAGATACAATGAATTAACAAGAAAGATGGTTCCATCTGATACTCCAAAAGATTATTTTAGGGGGTTTATATTTAGGTATTTTCAGAGAGATAAAAATGGAAACATAATAAATGATAAGGCTTTTATTAAACAAAGAATTCTCTCTACAGAACATAAAAATGATATAATAGGTGAAAAAATCATAAAAGGAAAAGAATATAGGTTTGTTAGAGCCATGTTGGGCCTTTCTGGATCTATAAAATTTAACCATGTTAATGGGAGACCTGAGATATTTAACTATAATAAATCTGCCATTGAAAGATTTCAATCTCCAATATTTTTTAAGATAATAGATGAATATATTTTTATAATTCCACGGAATGTTCCTAATGAAATACTTGATAAAAATTTTTACTTTTCAAATTCTGAAAGTGATAATGAACATTATGAGCCAGTAGAAAAGGAAAAAATTAAAACACCATTTAAATTTAATACATATGAGTTTTTAAAAGAATTTGCAGCTGATTTTAATAAAAAAGATGAGAAAAAAGGCGGAGAGATAAGCATTAATGAATCTTTAAATAACAATTTAAGAAGAGCAAAGTTTTTATTCATTGAAAGAGTAGGTGAGTAAATTGAGCATGTACACTGGAATTACTATTGGACCAATTTATGATACCTTAAATTCTGTAACAAAACCTGCAGGGCTTTGGGGTGGAAGCTTTTTATTTTCTTATATTGCAAAGAATTTATGCTTAAAATTGTATAAAGAAGGAGTTAATGAATGTGATTTTATTTCTCCTTACTTTGAAATTGATGGAAGTGGAAATATAGATTCTCCAAAGAATGGAATTGGATTTTTTCATGATAGGATAATATTTAAAACAAACTCCATTAATATTGAAAAAGTTAAAAACATAATTGAAGATTTAAAAGAAGAAATTGGAGATAAATTAATTAAATCTTTAAGCAATGAAATAAATAATTTTAGTAAACTTAAAGTTAAGGAATTTGTAAAAAATTATCTCCAAATTTATGCAATAGAATATGAAGTATGTGAAAACTTTAATCCCATATTAAAATTGTCCCCATTTTTAGATAGCTTAGAGCTTGAAAAATCCTACAATTTGAAGCAAAGATTAAATTATTTTTTAACTGTATTTGATAATTCATCAATAAAGAATTGCTGTTTAATAGATGATTTTAAAGATTTTAAAAATAGCCCAATTTCTGATGAAAAAACTTATTCAGATAAGATTAAAAGTGTGGATGATATAGCTAAAGGAAACAATAAGAAAATTGATATGAAAAAATACTATTATTATGCCATTGTAAAAGCTGATGGAGATAACATGGGAAAGATTTTAAATAGTATAACTAAAAATGAAAATATTAAAAATTTCTCAAAAGCATGTTTTAAATATGCAAAGGATGCAACAGAGAAAATAAAAGATTTTGGTGCTGTTACAATCTATGCTGGAGGAGATGATCTTTTGTTTATTTCTCCTCTTGAAAATGAAAAGAAAGAAACTATATTTGATCTTGTTTTAGATATTGAAAAATCATTTATGAAATATTTTGATATAGAAGGATATAAAAAATTTAAACCTTCATTATCGTTTGGAATTTCAATTAATTTTAAAAGTTATCCATTATATGAAGCATTTGAAAAAGCAAATGAGCTTTTATTTGAAGTTTCAAAATTAGAAGAAAATAAAAATACAACTGCTATAGAAATTCAAAAGCATTCAGGAAAGAGCATCTCACTTATTATAAATAACACAAAACCAAAAGCAAAGGAAGTTTTAGAAAGTGAAAATGAAAGTTATGAAATTTTAAGAAATATATTTAAAAAATATAACAATGATTCAGACGATTTTTTAAGAAGTGTTGGAAAAAAATTATATCAGTTTAAACTATTATTTCAAAAAGCTATAAAAGAAGAAGATAGGGAAAAAATATTAGAGAATTTATTTAAAAATACATTTGATCACAGAGTTCAAAAGGAAAATGAAGAGTATGTAAATGAAGTGAAAAAACTCCTTATAGATATTTCGAAATCTAAAACCATAAAAACTTTAGAAAAAGATGAAGAAGAGAAAATAATTTTAACTATGGATTCTGCTTTGAGAATGTTAAAGTTTTTCACAGAAAAAGGTAAGGAGGGACAAAATAATGGATGATTATTTAGTGAAATTTACACCTCTTGAACCATATTTTTTTGGAAATGAGAAGTCATTGTGGTTTGGTGAGACATCTCAAAAAACAAATAGTTATTTTATAAGATCAAACAAAATGCCTTCTCAAACTACCATTTTAGGTGCACTTAGGTTTTCATTGCTAGAAAAACATTACAATGTTTATGATATCAATGAGGAAAATATAAAAAAAGATATAGAAAGTATTGGAGAGGATAGCTTTAATATAGAAAAAAAAATTCAAACATTTGGAAAAATAAAAAAAATATCTCCAGTGTTTTTAATTGATGATAAAGGAGATTATTTCATTAAAACTCCTTTTGATCACATAATTTATGAAGATGAAATTAGAAAAATTAAAAATAAAAAATATAAAGCTTTTAGGAAATATGAAGAGGTTTTATCTAATTTAGGAAATAGATATTTACCTCTTGATTATAGTGCAAAAGCGGGAATAAGTGATTCATTTTTAAATGTTAATACAAAGGAGATATGTGAAGATTTTTTTAAATTTTTTATAAAAGTAGGAATAGATAAAAAATCTGAAAAGGATGGTTTTTTTAAGAAGGAATACTTAAAGTTAAAAAATGGAACGAGCTTTGCTGTGTTTGCAACAATAGATAAAGAAATGAGAAATAGAGTAGTTTATTTAGGACAAGATAAATCTGCATTTTCTCTTAATTTTGAAAAAGTAAAACAAGACTTGTCTATTGAAGCCATTTCGAAAGATTTAATTAAATATAGAAATGATTTAAATGAAATTATTAATATTTCTTTAAAATGTAAAGTTGCAATAGCACTTTCTGATATTTATGTGGATAAGGAAATATATGATTATTGTTATTTTGTAAATTCTCAAACTAAAGAGCATAGAACATTTAAAACTATGTATAAAGATGTTAATAAATTTATAGATCGTTATGAAAAAAGCGCTGATGTTATTTATTTATTAAAGGCAGGATCTGTGTTTTTAATAAAGAATTTAAAGGAATTTCAAGAGTGTTTAAAAAATGAAAATTGCCAAAATATTGGGTTAAATATATGTGTTTTTGGAGGGTATGAAAATGAAGGCAAAAGTCTATAAAATAGAATGTTTAACTAATATGCATGTGGGGAGTGGAGAAGTAAACTATAACATTATTGACAATGAGGTTGAAAAAGATGTAGTTTTTTCAGAAGCTACCATCCATTCTTCAGGAGTAAAGGGTGCTTTAAGAGAGCATTTTCAGCAAAAATGGAAAGATAAGAAAACAATTGAAGAAGTCTTTGGCAGTGAGCATGATGAGAAAAATGATGATATTGATAAAGGTAAAAAACAATCAAAACCTGGAAAATATAAATTCTTTTCTGCATCTTTAATATCAAGACCACTTAGGGTATCAGATGGAAATGTATCCTATGTTAATGTTACAATGGTTGAATTGTTAGTGAATTTTATAGATCTTTTATTAGGGCTTGGAATAAAGAAAATATATGATAAAAGCTTAGAAGAAGCTAGAAGTAATTTAAAAGGAATAACTATTGAAACATTTTTAACAAATAACAAAGATGTAAAATCCTTAGAAGGAGAAAAATGCAGTTATTTATTAGATAATAATGTAAAAGAATTTTTAGACAAATTAATAGGAGGAAATTATGCTATTTCCAATTCTTTAAAAGATTATGACCTTCCAGTTCTTGCAAGGAATTGTTTAAAAGAAGATGGAACCAGTGATAATTTATGGTATGAAGAAATAGTTCCTCATAAGAGTATTTTTTATTTTCCTATATTAATTCCAGATGATAATGAGAATTTAATTAAATTTCACAATGAAGTTGTGCAATTTGGAGGAAATAGCTCAATTGGATATGGATTTAGTAAAGTTTTAGAAGTTGGTGTTTGCTATGAATAAAAAAATAATTGATAGTTTAATAAGTCATAGTTATGTTGTTTTAAGAGATACAGGAATAGCTGAAAATGGAAACATTTTAAATGGATATAAAGTGCAAATTTCTACTTTCGGTGCTGCAATTACCATGGGTAGTTTAAAATCTGCTATTGCTTTTTTTAGCAAGCAAAAAGGAGCTTCAGTAAATAGAGGATATATTTTAAGGGCTATTTGTATGCTTCTTAAAATTGATAATGAAAATGGTAATGAAAGAGATTATGGAAAGATTTTAATTGATTATGTGGATAGGGTTAAAGAAAAGAAAGCAAAGGAAGATATTATAAATGCTGCTATTGCACTTAAACTTTCTATGAATTTTTATAATTTTAAAAATTAAGAAAAAGGTGATGCAAGTGGTAAATCTTAATTATCTTTTTAACAAAAAATATTATGACAAAATAAACGATGACCATTTTGAAAAGTGCAATAAAGAACTTGTTAACGCATGTTTTAATGGTGGAAGTTTTTATGAAAATGATTTAATGACGGAATATTTCGATTTAAAAACTTTATATCCTGGACTTTTAGTCGGTATTGGAAATGTTCATGAAAGTGGGGAAGGGGATAATGAAATTAGGCTTGGTTTTTCTTTTGACTTTGTAACAGGAATGCCTTACATACCAGGGTCTACAGTGAAGGGTGTTCTAAGAAGCGTTTTTAAAAGATACCCTGTATTGATTGAGGAGATTTTAAAAATTAAAGATGATTTGGAGCATAAAAGAGTTCGAGAAATTGAAAAAGAGATATTTGATAATGGAGATGTTTTTTTTGATGCTGTTATAATAAAGGGAGATAAAGATGGTAAAATAATAGCTTTAGATAATATTACACCTCACTTAGATGAATTAAAGGATCCAAAGCCATTGACTATGCTTAAAGTTAGATCAAATGTGACTTTTAGGTTTAGATTTAAATTTACAAATAATAAGCTTTTAGAAATTTGTAAAAAGAATTTATTTGAGGAATTGATTAAGATAGTTGGGATGGGAGCTAAAACTAATACTGGATATGGTTATTTGGTTTAAATAAAAGAAAAGATAGAACTGTATTGCTTCCGAATTTAGATGGATAAAATTTACTAATTTAAGCTTATAAAAAATAGCTATCCTTCACCTGTTTTACATGTATTAAAAGAAACTGATGAAAAAGAAATAAGTTCTTGTGAAAATCAGTTAAATTAAATATTGGATAGCCTTAAAATAGATAGTTTAGAAGCTTCAATTGGAACTTTAGTAAGGACTAGAAAAGACAATAAAATATACTGGAAGATTGAATTATAGATATTGTATTAGCTTGATAATTTAGTATAATTAAATTAAAGTATACATAATTTTGTTAATTTGTTTAACTGGCATATAGGGCGATAAAGCGCTGGAATTTTAATAAACGGATGCTTTTTTCTATGATGTGGATAGCACAAATATATAAAAACCAGAAAATAAGATACTAAAAGGAAAAGAGGTGAATATTCATCGTCAGTTACACTTTAACTTTAAGATTAGATATAGAAATATATCAAGAAAATATATTGAATGCACGATTAAATATAAGCCGAAACATTTATAATAGCTGCTTGAGTGAATTGTATAAAAGATATAACCTCATGTGTGAATCTAAAGAATACAGAAAAGTATTTAATATGAAAAAAGGTAAACTTCGTAATCTTAAATTCAAAGATTTAAATAAAAAATATAAACTGACAGAATATTCACTTCATGATTATGTAAGACCTATGCAGCATCGCTTCAAAGAAAATATAGACAGTTTCACAACTCAGAAAATAGCAACTCGATGTTTTGATGCGTTTCAAAAGTTTATGTTACATCAATCAGATAGAGTTTATTTTAAAAAGCACAATGAAATGAACAGCGTTGAAGGAAAATCAAATACATCTGGAATAAGATTTAAAAATAATAAATTATTATGGAATGGATTAGAAATTGATATAATTATCGATAAAAACGATCTATATGCGCAAGAAGCATTGGCATTAGATAAAATAAAATATTGCAGGATTTTAAGAAAATTAATCCGTGGAGAATATAAATTCTATATTCAATTGGTTATGGATGGGATACACCCATCTAAAATCAATAAAGAAACTGGAGAAATCAAAAATAGCATAGGAACAGGAAATGTAGGAATTGACATTGGAATCCAGACAATCGCAATCTCAAGTAAAAATGAAGTCAAACTGTTAGAATTATGTCCTGAGATAGATAGTATAGAAACTCAAAAATTAATACTTCAAAGAAAATTAGATAGACAGCGCAGAGTTAACAATCCAGATAATTATAATGAGGATGGAACGATCAAAAATGGAATTGTGGTCAAAGGCAAAAGACAAAAACTGATCTGGATAAAATCAAAAAAGTACATTAAAACACAAAATAAGTTAGCTGAAGAATACCGAAAACAAGCGTGCATAAGAAAGCAATCTCATGAAAAATTGGCTAATTATATAATGAGCTTAGGTGATAGAGTTTTGGTTGAAGATATGAATTATAAAGGATTACAAGCAAGATCAAAGTCAAAGAAAACAGAAAAAAATAAGAATGGTAAATTCAAACGAAAAAAGAGATTTGGAAAATCGTTAGCAAACAAAGCGCCAAGTATGTTCTTAACCATATTAGACAATAAGCTTAACTGGCATAACAAAGAATTATTAAGGATAGATACGACTAAAGTCAAAGCGTCTCAGTACAACCATACAACCAATGAATATAACAAAAAAGAGTTATCTGAAAGGTGGAATAACTTTCATGGATTTAAGATCCAAAGAGATATGTATAGTTCGTTTTTAATAATGAACGTAAAAGATAATCTAAGAGAAATAGATAGAAATTTATGTTTTAAAGAATTTGATAATTTTAAAACACTTCATGATAGGGAAATCGAAAGATTGAAAAATAACAAAAATAAAAAAATATCCAGTATGGGAATTTAAAGCAAAAAAACAAAGGTCTTGATGTGGGCCTCAAGCTATCGTTAATGTGTTAAATATAACGCTTGATAGTAAAAGTCTTAGAGAAAATGATTAGCGTCTGTAATGTTGTAACTATGAGATTTATTTCATAGTGAGAGTATAGAAAAAGTCAACGTATTTAAGAACCTCACTCCTTCAAGTGTGGGAGCATCAGATGGAGTTTTCATAAAAAAAGAGGTAAAAATGATCAAATGGCAAAAATTAGAAAATCATTCGAGTTTCATAGGTTTAAAATCATTGGGGCTCAAGGGCTAAAAATGGGTGGTCTAGAAATGATGATTGTCCTGAAAAGGAATTGATACATTAGTGTTAACACTACAATCACCTCCTAAAGTTATTCTAGAAATGATGATTGTCCTGAAAAGGAATTGATACATCTTGCTACAAAAGTAGCGGTTTCTAAACCATTCTCCTAGAAATGATAATTGTCCTGAAAAGGAATTGATACACTCTCTACACTCAATATTTCCGGATAATGCATATATCCTAAAGAATTGTTGCCCTTTACTATACCACTTTTATTTTTATACAATCATACAGACATACATACAAAAGGAGGATTTTATGCTTTCACACATTTATTACATTCCAATTGATTTCAATATTTTATCTCTTGAAGATTGCAATCTTCCAAGTTTCATATGTTCTTTAATAAGGGGTATTTTAGGAAATTCCTTAAGAGAGAAGTTTTGTGACAATTTAGAAAGATCTTGTGAGAATTGCATTAACTCAAAAAACTGTTTATACACCAAAGTATTTTACACATTTGGAGAAATAGAAGGCAAATTTGCTGTTTTTCCACCTCCATATGTTATATCCAATATATCCAGCATATTAAGCCAAAGTAATGAAAGTAATATGACAAGCCACATAAAAAAGGGCACAATAATCTCATTTAGAATCACCTTATTTGGATCAGCCTGTAATTTTTTAAACGAAATAGTTCTATCCATAGAAAATGGCATAAAATATGGCTTAGGCGTAAACAGATATAAATTTACCCTATATTCTGCCATGGTAAAAAATCAATACATCTATAAAGAAGGAAATCTTAATTTATCTAAAGTTTCACCAATTTATTTTAATTTTTATCCCATAGACTGTGAAAAGGTGCAATTTACATTTAATACACCAGTTAAAATAAAATCATCAAATAAAATAAAAGATTCCTTAGATTTTCCATTGCTTTGGGAAAGCTTATTTAGAAGGGTATCTATAATTTCAGAATTATACTGCAATAAAAAAATAGAAAAACCAAATTATGATTTAAATATAAAGACATCAGATATGAAGATTCGCTGGCAAAAGCTTCAGCGATTTTCAAACAGGACTAAAGAAAAGATGAGTTTAGGTGGCATCGTTGGCACTATATGCTTTGAAGGTAATTTAACTAAGTTCACTCCATTTTTTGAATTAGGGAAAATACTTGGCGTTGGGAAAAATTGTTCTATGGGCTTAGGTTCCTATGAAGCATTTTACAATTAAAAGACTACCTCATGTAAGTCCAATTGCTGGAAATTTGGACAATTAAAATTTTGTTATGTTCCAGTTTTATGCTAAAAATCGCAACCAAAATTATTACCACTTTCTATTAAATATTTTAAAAAATACCATATTTTTTAAGTCTCTTTTTATTTTTGGCTATTTTTGAGCATGTCTCCTTTAGCCCTCTTATTTTTTTATAAAAGCGCCTAAGTTTTTGAGAGATTTATATGAATCATTAAATACGATTAAATATTTGTAAAAATATAGCTGCTTTACCCTCTCTCTTATTCAGTTTTTGTCAGTTAGCCTTTTTTTGCTTTGCTTAATTCCTCTTGGTTTTTAACATTTACTAAATCTACAGCCTTTTTATTTAAAATTTCTTTTTCTAAATAAAACTTAACATGCTCTTCATCATAG
>JAVBPD010000161.1:0-4229 GCA_031549885.1 Clostridiaceae bacterium | reverse complement strand
AAAAATAATAAAGTAATAAAAGACATAGTATAGTTCAATGCCAAAAAAATTAAAATTCCACATTTTTCCACCGCTTTCTAACCTTATATTAAAAATTATATCATATTTTATAATTATGCAAGGCATATGCTGAAGGTTATGATTTAGATATTTATCATAGCAATTTATTAATTAATAAAAATATGTATTGCATTATTATTCATAAGTATGTATAATAATGCATATATTATCTTAGAGGTGATTTTAATGAAATGTAAAAAAATATCTTTTTTGCTTATGACTATGAGTATTATTGTAATGATGGCGGGATGTGGAGTAAATGCTTCCTCTCAATCATCTACCTTAGATAGGGTAAAAGCTTCAGGTAAACTAGTTTTGGGGACAAGCGCTGATTATCCACCATTTGAGTTTCACATGGAAGAAAATGGACAAGATAAAATAGTTGGCATGGATATATCCTTAGGGGAGGAAATTGCAAAAGATCTTGGAGTAAAATTAGAAGTAAAAGATATGGATTTTGACGGACTTCTTGCAGCTCTTACAACTGATAATGTAGATGTTGTTATAGCTAGCATGAATGCAACAGAAGAGAGAAAGAAATCTGTGGATTTTTCAAATGTATATTATATGGCTCAGCAAAAAACTATCATTAGAGAAGAAGATTACGATAAATATAAAACCATTGACTCTTTAAAGAATGCGAAAATAGGAACTCAAAAAGGAAGCATTCAAGAGGGTATTGCACAAGATCAATTGCCTGATGCAGGTTTAAGATCGCTTGCTAAAATAACTGATTTAGTACTTGATCTGAAAGCTAAAAATGTTGATGCTATCATTGTAGAAAATACTGTGGCAGAGGCTTATGTTAAAAACACTGGTGGTATTAAAGTTGGAGAAGTGGTATTTGAAACACCAGATAATACTGGTTCATCTATAGCAATTAAAAAGGGAAATGAAGGTTTAGTAGAAAAGATCAATGCTACTATCGATAGATTAAAAAAGGATGGATCTTTAGATAAATTCTTATTGGATAACATTAATTTAGGGGAATAAACTTATGGTTGATATTTTAGAATTCTTGCAGAAATACATTATGTATTTTATTCGGGGAGTAGGAATTACAATATTAGTATCATTGTTAGCAGTTATATTTGGAGCAATACTTGGTTTTTTATTGACGCTTATGAAAACATCAAAGATTAAATTGTTAAATATAATAGGCATAGCTTATACTGAATTCGTTCGAGGAACTCCTGTACTTGTGCAGTTATATATGGGGTATTATGGACCAGGGCTTTTAGGGTTTCATCCAGATTTAATTTTAATTAGCGTTGCAATTTTATCATTAAATAGTGCAGCATATGTGTCTGAAATTATAAGGGCTGGAATACAATCCATTGATAAGGGACAAATAGAAGCTTCTATGAGCCTTGGCATGAATAAATTTTTGACTTTAAAGGAAATAATAGTTCCTCAAGCTTTAAGGAATATATTTCCTGCTTTAGGAAACGAATTTGTAGTAATCATAAAGGAATCTGCAGTTGTTTCAATAATCGGGCTTCATGATTTAATGTTTAATACAGGAACAGTTAAGGGAATTTCATATAAACCATTTTTGCCATATGTTGTTGCATCGTTATTTTACTTTGTTGTTACATTTACATTAAGTAAATTCTTAGGCAAGATTGAAAGAGGGATGAAGGTTTATGATTAAAGCTGCAAATATTAAAAAGAGCTTTGGAGAGCTTGAAGTATTAAAAGGAGTTTCAATGGAAATAAACAAAGGTGAGGTTGTTGTAATAATAGGACCATCAGGTTCTGGAAAGAGCACCTTCTTAAGATGTTTAAACCATCTTGAAATACCTACAAGTGGAACTATTCTCTTTGAAGATTGTAACATACAAGATAAAGATATAAATAGATATAGAGAACGAGTAGGAATGGTTTTTCAAAATTTTAATTTGTTTCCTCATAAAACTGTTTTAAAAAATTTAATGTTAGCACCAATTCATGTAAAGAAAATGGACAAGGAAAAAGCAGAATATATCTCAATGGAACTTTTAAAAAAAGTTGGACTTATTGATAAAAAAAATGTTTATCCAAATAGCTTATCAGGGGGGCAAAAGCAAAGAGTTGCAATTGCAAGGGCTTTAGCTATGGAGCCTGATGTGATTTTATTTGATGAGCCTACATCTGCTTTAGATCCTGAAATGGTTGGTGAGGTTTTAAATACCATGAAAAACCTTGCTAATGATGGAATGACTATGGTGGTTGTAACCCATGAAATGAATTTTGCAAAGGAAATCGGAGATAAAATTTTATTTATGGATGAGGGTCTTATTGTAGAGGAAGGGACTCCTAATGATATATTTATTAACACAAAAAATAAAAGAACTAAGGATTTTATAAGTAAAGTATTATAAAAAAGACTTAATTTAAAAATTAGGTCTTTTTTTAAGAAATTATGCGAATCATTATCATATAACAAGCTGTACCAATAAAAACGCTTAAAAACGTATTTTTTTTAAAAATTTGTAAAATCACAATGATTAATACAGAAATTAATTCTGGAAATCCAAAAGGGAAAGATTTAAAATTTATAGACCTTAAACAATACATGACTAAAATAACCATAATAGAGCCAGGCAATATTTTTCCTAAATAGTTTAAGATGTCTGGAATTTTATTTTTTCTTCCAAATATTAAATATGGAATGGCTCTAGTTAAAGCTGTTACAATAGCTACAATTAATATAATTGAAAAAGTTTTTAAAAAATTATTAGTCATAATTTAAATCTCCCATTTTAAGAAGTATTTTATCTTTCATAATTACAAGTACAACTAAGCTAAGTGAAAGGGCTGGCAGTATAAAATTATTTGGGCCTAAAATAAAATAAAATATTATGGAGCTTATAAATCCTGTAATGGCAGGTATATGTGACTCAAATTGTTTCCATTGGTTTACACAAACTGTAACAAAAAAAGCCACTGCTGAAAATTCAATTCCTTTCAAATTAAAGGGGATAAGCTGCCCAAATAGTGCACCTAAAGTACAGCTTAATATCCAAAGCAAATGACATATAAATGCTATATAAAAATCTGCTTTTAAACCATCTATGTCATCAGGATATTTAACAGAGCAAAGCACAGAATAGGTTTCATCTGTAAGAGTTAATGCCATATAAGGATATTTATATCCCATTTTTTTAAATCTTTCAATAAATTTTATGCCATAAAAAATATGCCTAGCATTTATGAAAAATGTTAAAACTCCAATCATATAAATTGGCATCCCTGATTTCATCAGTGATATCATTATAATTTGCATTGAACCTGCATATATAAAAATAGAAGATAAGAAAGCAAAAAAGCTTGAATAACCAGCTTCATGCATGAGAACTCCAAAAGCAATTCCTACAAATACATAAGAAAAAAGAATTGGTATGATTTTTTTTATAGCATAAAAGAAAGTTTTCAATATAATAGCCTCCATTACAAAAAAATCCATAAACATTTGTTTATGGTTTTTTAAAAGAATTATTCTTTAAGAAATAGACCATTTGCATCTCTAAAGTCACCAAGTATAATAGACATTAAATCCATCACAGTACCAATAAAAAGATACCCTAATGTAAAAAAATAAATAAAACCTGCAAGTTTTTTTCCAGTATAAAATTTATGTAGGCCTGCTAATCCAATAAAACCTAAACAGCATAAAAATAATGCTTTATATTTACTTTTTTTAGAGTATATCATGCTAGGTTCTATGTTATTTTCAGGAATACCATTTATATTAGAAAATACATTTTGTATATTGGAATTATTCTGGTTCTTTACAATTTTTGATGATTTAGTATTTAGATGATTTGAACTTTTCATCTTAACACCCCATTGTTTTAATTTTTATCTATATATTTATGTAAGCTGCTATCATAACTAATTAGTACTGTACTGCTGATCAACTTGAAATCATTGAAGTTCATATGAATTTGAATTAGATATATAGATTATACTATCTAAAAAATTAAAAGTCTAGAAAATATATTTAAATAGTAGCTAACAAGTTGATTATTTTACAGCAAAAAAATGGGGCTGTCGCACTAAGGATTAAAAACCTTAGTGGATCCAGCCTCCTTTTACATTTATTTAAACAAATTTTATAAAGCTAATTAAAGTCTAAAAAATATGGTATTTTAAGCACACTTAATAGACCTTCAAAAAAAGGTCTT
>JAVBPD010000082.1:0-35087 GCA_031549885.1 Clostridiaceae bacterium | reverse complement strand
TGTGTCTTCTGTTGTTGTCTCATTTGTTATATTAGCTGTGGTATCACTTGTTGTGTCTACTCCTATCGGACCATATGTCGTATTTACTTCTGTTGTATTTGTTTCGTTTGTTGTATCTTCTCCTGTTGTCTCATTTGTTATATTAGCTGTGGTATCACTTGTTGTGTCTACTCCTATTGGACCATATGTCGTATTTACTTCTGTCGTATTTGTTTCGTTTGTTGTATCTTCTCCTGTTGTTTCATTTATTACATCTTCTTCTGTTGTATTTGTTTCATTTGTTGTATCTTCTTCTGTTGTCTCATTTGTTACATCTTCTTTTGTTGTATTTGTTTCGTTTGTTGTGTCTTCTGTTGTTGTCTCATTTGTTATATTAGCTGTGGTATCACTTGTTGTGTCTACTCCTATCGGACCATATGTCGTATTTACTTCTGTTGTATTTGTTTCGTTTGTTGTATCTTCTCCTGTTGTCTCATTTGTTACATCTTCTCCTGTTGTATTTGTTTCGTTTGTTGTATCTTCTTCTGTTGTTTCATTTGTTACATCTTCTCCTGTTGTATTTGTTTCATTTGTTATATTAGCTGTGATATCACTTGTTGTATCTACTCCTATTGGACCATAGGTTGTATTTACTTCTGTTGTATTTGTTTCGTCTGTTGTATCTTCTCCTGTTGTTTCATTTGTTACATCTTCTTCTGTTGTATTTGTTTCGTTTGTTGTATCTTCTCCTGTTGTCTCATTTGTTGTATCTTCTCCTGTTGTCTCATTTGTTGTATCTTCTCCTGTTGTCTCATTTGTTGTATCTTCTCCTGTTGTTTCACTTGTTGTATTTGTTTCATTTGTTATATTAGCTGTAGTATCTACTCCTATTGGACCATATGTCGTATTTACTTCTGTTGTATTTGTTTCGTTTGTTGTATCTTCTATTGTTATTTCATTTGTTGTATTTGTTTCATTTGTTGTATTTGTTTCATTTGTTATATTAACCGTGATATCACTTGTTGTATCTACTCCTATTGGACCATATGTCGTATTTACTTCTGTTGTATTCGTTTCATTTGTTGTATCTTCTCCTGTTGTATTTGTTTCATTTGTTGTATCTTCTGCTGTTGTATTTGTTTCATTTGTTGTATCTTCTGCTGTTGTATTTGTTTCGTTTGTTATATTAGCTGTGGTATCACTTGTTGTATCTACTCCTATTGGACCATATGTCATATTTGCTTCTGTTGTATTTGTTTCATTTGTTGTATCTTCTGCTGTTATATTTGTTTCATTTGTTGTATCTTCTGCTGTTGTATTTGTTTCGTTTGTTGTATCTTCTGCTGTTGTATTTGTTTCGTTTGTTGTATCTTCTGCTGTTGTATTTGTTTCGTTTGTTTTATCTGTAATGTCTTCTACTGTTGTTTCATTTGTTGCATTTATTTCATCTGTTGTGTTTGCATCATCTGTTGTGTCTTCTGGTGTCTCATCTGTTGTTTCATCTGATGTCTCTTCTTCATCTATAAAGTCAGAAGAATCTTCAAAAGCAAATAGCAAACCTTTTTCACCATTTGGTTGATAAAATAGGCTTACATCATCTATTTTATTTTCTAATTTTTTATGATAATTTGATTTTTTCCTATCAAATATTAATGATTTTTTGTCTAAAATATGGAAATTGTTTGTAGTTATATTTGTCTTTTTATTATGTTCTAACGCATTTACGCTATTTATATTTAGAATATTTATAGATATCATCATTAAAGTAAAAATAGATATCAAATTAAGCATTATTACCTTTTTATTTTTTATGTTAAATAATTTCATAATGCTCATCCAAATATTAAATAATTTCATAATACCCCTCCAATTAATTTCCTTATTTACATATTATGCTTAAAAATTAAGATTATATTACTAATTTTTAGTTATTTTTATATAAATTAAAATTTTATATAAAAATAATTGAATTAGCATTTATCTATTGCTATTTCTATATTCCTTATAAACATATTTTAAAAATTAATTATTAAAAAAAGCTTTATACCAATTGCCATTGACAATTCTGTATAAAGCTTTTTTTATAGATATTATTTATTTAAATGATTTTAAAACCTCAAGCAAATATTCCCAAACTCTCTTTGTGGAAGATATGCTAAGTTTTTCAGTTGGAGTATGTGCGCCTATAACATTTGGTCCTAAGCTTATCATATCAAGTCCTTCAATTTTATCACCAAATAATCCACATTCAACTCCAGCATGGATAGCTACTATATTTGGCTTTTTATCATATAAATTTTTATAAACCTCTATCATTTTTTCTCTCAATTTTGAATCTGAATTATAGCTCCAAGCTGGATAATCGCTTTCATTTTTAGAAGTAGCACCTAATAAATTTGATAGAGCTTCTATTTTTGAAGTTATTTCATTTTTAAGCGTTGAAACTGAGCTTCTTACTGCTCCTAAAATTGTTATGCTATCTTTATCTGTTGTGAGCACTCCTAAATTGTTTGAACTAACCACTAAATCTTTTATTTCAGCACTTACAGAATTTACTCCATAAGGGAATAAATAAAGTAAATTTATGGTTTTTTCTTTGCTATCCTTTGTTAACACTTCACTTTGTGCAATAGCATTATCTAATTTAATTATTATTCCAGGATCTGATGCTTTTAGCTCATTTTTGAATATTATTTCCCAATTTTTTATATTTTCTTGTAAATTTGAAATATCATTTTTATCTATTCCAATTATAGCTTCTGCTTCTCTTGGTATTGCATTAGCTTTTGATCCGCCATTTACTGAAAAAAGTTCAAAATCAATTTCCTTTGAAAGGGCATTTAATAATCTTCCAAGCAATTTATTTGCATTTCCACGCCCTTTATTGATATCCATACCGGAGTGCCCACCTGACAATCCAGTTATAAATATTGAATAAAAATCATTCTTTGTAGTAGAAGTTTTTTGTATAGGAAGTGTAACTGTATTAGTAACTCCACCTGCGCAACTTACAAGAAGCGCACCTTCTTCTTCAGAATCTATATTTATTAAAAGTTTGCCTTTTATATCTTCAGGATTAAGTCCAAATGCGCCTGTCATACCAGTTTCTTCTTCAGTAGTAAACAGGGCTTCTATTGCCGGATGATCTATTTCATCTGAAGCAAGTATTGCCATTGCCATAGCAACTGCAATTCCATTATCAGCTCCTAAAGTTGTTCCTCTTGCTTTTAAAAAATCATCTTCAACATATAAATCTATGGGGTCTTTTAAAAAATCATGAACAGTATCCTTATTCTTTTCACAAACCATATCCATATGCCCTTGAAGTATAATTGTAGGAGATTTCTCATAGCCTTTTGTAGCCGGCTTTTTAATTATGATGTTTAAAACATTATCTTGAATAGTTTCAAGTCCAAGGGATTTTCCAAAATTACTTAAATAATCGCTTATAGCTTTTTCATTTCCTGATCCTCTTGGTATCTGCGAAATATCATAAAAATACTTAAAGACTTCCTTTGGTTCTAACCTACTAAAATCCATTTTTATCTACCTTCCATTTTTAATTTTTACAATTATCCATACTACATAATAATAACACATTTTATTAAAGCAGGTTCAACTTAAAAAACAAATTATTTCATTTGCAAAATCCTCATGGAGTTCAATATGGCAATTAAAGCTACGCCAACATCTGCAAAAACAGCCTCCCACATTGTGGCATATCCAAAGGCACCTAATATTAAAAAGATTGCTTTTATACCTAAAGCAAAGATTATATTTTGCCAAACAATTCTCTTTGTATATTTAGCAATTTTTATAGCGTCAATAATTTTTGATGGTTCATCTGTCATAAGCACAACATCTGCTGCCTCTATAGCTGCATCTGATCCTAATGCTCCCATTGCTATTCCTATATCTGCTCTTTTTAAAACAGGGGCGTCATTTATACCATCTCCAACAAAAGCAAGCTTTTGTTTAGAATTTCTATTTTCATATAAAGTTTCAAGTTTTTTAAGCTTTCCTTCAGGTAAAAGTCCACCATAAACTTTATCTAATTTTAGTTCTTTTCCTATGGCCTCAGCTATTTCAACATTGTCTCCTGTTAGCATAATTGTGTTTGTAATTCCCATATTTTTCAATGACGAAATTGTGCTTTTTGAATCTTTTTTTATTTCATCTGATATGGTTATTGAGCCAATATACTCACCATCTAATGCACAATATATTTTAGTACCAATATCTTTACATTCTGTATATGAAATTCCATTTTCTTTCATCAATTTATCATTGCCAATTAATACATTTTTGCCCCTTATATTAACGCTTATTCCAAATCCGGATATTTCCTTGTAATTTTTTATATCTTCTTTATGAATATTTTTTCCGTAGTATTCCCTAATAGACACTGCTATTGGATGATTTGAATAGTATTCTGCAAGGGCCGCAATTTCTATTAATTCATCTTTTGAACAACTATTTTCAGGAATAATATTTTTTACTTTAAATACTCCTTCTGTTAATGTTCCAGTTTTATCAAATACAATGGTGTCTAATTTATTTAACGCTTCTAAATAATTTCCACCTTTAACTAAGATACCTTTTCTAGATGCGCTGCCAATTCCACCAAAAAACCCTAATGGTATCGATAACACAAGAGCACATGGACATGATATTACAAGAAATACTAATGATCTATTTATCCAATCTTTAAATGGCTGTCCTAAAACGATTGGAGGCAAGAACGCTAAAATAGATGCTAATATAACCACAGCTGGTGTATAATATTTTGAAAATGTTGTTATAAAGTTTTCTGTAACCGATTTTTTACTTGCAGAATTTTGAACTAAATCTATTATTTTTGACACAGTTGATTCTCCAAATGTTTTAGTAACTTCAATAGTTATAACTCCATCTTCATTTATACAGCCTGACAAAGCTAAATCATTTACTTTAACTTTTCTAGGAACAAATTCTCCAGTAATTGCTTTTGTATCAAGCCTTGCTTCTCCTTCTACTACTATTCCATCAAGGGGAATCTTCTCTCCAGGTTTAACTATTATTTTATTTCCAATCATAACAGAATCTGGAGATACTTTCTTTATTTCACCATTTATTTTAATGTTAGCATAGTCTGGTCTAATATCCATTAAGCTTGCAATAGATTGTCTTGATTTTTTAACTGCCATTTCTTGAAAAAACTCTCCAATTTGATAGAACAGCATAACCCCGGAAGCTTCTGCATATTCTCCAATTGCGAATGCTCCAACTGTTGCTAAACACATTAAAAAATTCTCATCAAAGATTTGACCTTTTAATATATTTTTAAAAGCTCTCTGTAAAACTTCAAATCCTAAAATAAAATAACTCAATAAATATAAAAGTAATTGAATTGTTGGATTAGTTTTAAATAACAAGCCTATAATAAAAATTGAGGCTCCTATGGCTATTTGGAATATTTCTTTTTTACTTTCTAAAATGCTTTCATTTTTAATTACAGATCTCTTGATGTCTTCATCTTTTTCTAATACATTAACATCTGGTTCATATTTACAAACTATATCCTTTACTTCTTCTGATATATTGCCATAATATCCATCATTTAATTCTAGTTTTAGTGTTGTTGTAATCATATTTATGTTTGCATGAGAAATTCCTTCTAATGATTTAACCGAAGCTTCAATTTTATTTGCACAATTTTGACAACATAGTCCTTCTAAAATATATTCCTTTACCATACTCCTACCTTCCTTTTATAATCGATTGATCATATATTCAACTATTTTAACAAAAAAGTTAAAAATTATTATTTATTCTTCAGTATGTTCAAATCCCTTTTCTAAAATATCTTTAACATGGTCATCAGCAAGGGAATAATAAACTACCTTTCCTTGTTTTCTAAATTTAACTAAATTTGAAAGCCTTAAAGATTTTAGTTGATGAGATATTGCTGATTTAGTCATATTAAGAAGCACTGCTAAGTCACATACACACATTTCATTTTTATTAAGTGACCATAAGATTCTAACTCTGGTGCTATCTGAAAATAATTTGTACAATTCTGCAAGCTTGTCAAATTTTAAAGTAGCAGGCATTTGACTTTTTACTTTATTCACTATATCTTCATGAATAACTTCACAATCACAAATACTTTGTTCCATTATAAATCTCCTTTCAGTTGATTAATTGTTCAATTATTATTTTATATATTTTCTTTCACTTTGTCAATGGTTTATAGTAATTATTTATTATATATAATTTTAAATTATATTTTACCTTTACCAATTATTTAGGCCATAGTACAATAGAATTAGTTTTGAAAAGATTTAAGGAGTGTGGTATGAGAAATATTTCAAAAACTTACAGTGGCTTACCTAAACAAATTTATATTCTTTTTATAATAAATGTTATAAATTCTCTTGGTGCCTTTGTAGGCCCTTTTATGACCCTTTATTTATCAGATATTTTAAAACTTGACAATAAAATTACAGCCATTTTACTTATGGCTTCTTTTATATGCGCATTAATTGGAAGCTTAATTGGAGGAAAATTAGTAGATATTTTTGGCAGCAAAAAAATCATGTTAATATTTCAATGTGCAACTATTTTATGCTACATAACATGTTCTTTTATAAGCAAATCAATGGCTGTATCTTATTTTTTAATATTATCTAGATTTTTCAACTCCATGGTACAGCCTGCATCCAGCGCTCTAACAGCTAAGTTAACTAATTCTTCCAATAGAAAAACAGCATATTCCATGCTTTATTTAGGATCAAACATTGGATTTTCAGTAGGTCCTATGATAGCAGGATTTTTATTTGAGCATTATACAAATATGATATTTATAGGAAATGCATCTGCAAATATAATTTCAGTTATTATTGTTTTTTTATTTATTAAAAATGTCTCAAAACACAAACCAATAGAAAATAACGAAGAAGAAGTTTATGAAAAAGGTGGTCTATTAAATGTACTCATTAAAAGGCCAACAATAATAGCATTTTGTTTTGTGTTATTCATATTTAGCTTTATTTACTCTCAAATAAATTATTGTATCCCTCTTCATATGAAAGAACTATTCCAAAACAGCTCAGTTATATTTGGAAATATGATGGTAGTTAATGGGGTATGCGTAATTGCTTTAACTACCTTTTTAGTAACTTTAACAAAGAATTATTCATCCATTTTTAATTTGTCCATATCTGGTATTTTTTATGCCCTAGGTTTTGGAGTGCTTTATTTTGCTAAAATGCCTATGTGGTTTTACACTGCCACTATTGTTTGGTCAATTGGTGAAGTTTTAAATACCACAAATTCAGGTGTTTATTTAGCAAACCATGCTCCTGCATCTCACAGAGGGCGAGTTTTATCTCTTGTCCCATTTATAAATAGCGCTGGATTTGCCACAGGCCCTGTTATTATGAGCATTTTTTTAGGCAACAAGGATATTAAAGTTGGTTGGATTTTAATCTTTATTTTATCAATTTTAGCATCTATTCTTACTTTTATGCTTTATGTATTTGAAAAATCTATTCGCAATAAACAAATTGGAGGATAAATCATGGAGGATATGGCATTAAAATATTTACAAAAAAATGAATTATTAAATATAGGAATGATTTTTCCAATTAAAAGAAAAACAGCAAAGATATTATACGCAAAGGAAAATGGAGTGCTTTTAAAAGAATTAAAAAGTGAGGCATATATGCTTTGTGTAGATAATTTTAATTTAGGTAAAGATCTTACTGATTTAATAGATGATGGTAAACTTTTTAATATTTATCAAGAATTTATGGTAGACTATATTTTAAATAAGTTTAATTTATCGAGCATCTTAGATTGTCATCAAATAGCTTATTTAAGCAAAAATCCTATTGTAGTTTCTGCAGAGTTAACCGTTAAAAAGCTTACTTTTGAATATTTAGATATTATTTTTAACCACTATAATTCATATGTGGATTTAGATTATTTAAAAAGGCGAATTTTAGATGGAGAAATATATGGTGGTTTTCTTAAAGATGATCTTTGTGGATTTGTTGGAACACATGAAGAGGGAAGCTTAGGCATTTTAGAAATATTCCCTGAATACAGAAATAAGGGCTATGGTACTTTGCTTGAGGGATTTATGATTAATTTATATCTTAAAAAAGGTTTCATTCCTTTTGGTCAAGTAAAAATAGATAACTATAAATCCTTAAATCTGCAAAAGAAAATGGGAATGGAAATATCAGAAGAAAAAATATATTGGATATTTTAAATTTTAAAAAATGAGTATATTCTTATTCATTCTTAAAAATAAGAGTATACTCATACTTGATAATTACTTCAACAATCCGCTACTTTTTAGAAGGCTTGTTATTTGACTTTCATTTCTATATCCTGCAAATCTTTGTACTTCTTGATTTTTATTATTCAAAATTACTACAAAAGGTATGCCTTTAATATTGTATTTAGCAACATAACTTCTGTTTTCTGGAGCTTCAATGTTCACATATTGTACTGCTAATCTACTTCCATATTTTTGTTGCATTTGTTTTAACACTTTATCTTCATTTTTGCAATGTGGGCACCAATTTGTGCCATATCTAATTATTGTTGCAAATAATCCAATATTTGATTTAGTTGTGACTGTAGTTGTGGTAGTTGGTTTTGATGTTGTTTTTACTTTTGTTGCAGTACTTATAACAGGTTTTAAAGCTGTATTTGTAGCTGCATTTGCATTTATAGAATATGATGTTAGATTAAATAGCATAGTTGATATTGCTAGATTAACTACAATTTTTTTAACTCTCATATTTTGGCTCCTTCTTAAATATGGTTTGATCATGTTTTTTATTATATTATTTTTTGATCAAAAAAACAATGTAATTTAAACAAAAAATACCTTAATTTTATGTTAGTTTTTTTGCTAAAATATTGTATATTATAAATAATTGTGGAATAAGTGTACATAATAACTATTGCAAAGGGGATGATATAGTGAAAAAAAAGTACTTAATAATTTTTATCTTTTTTATTCAAATATTTATATGTTCTTGCTTAAATTTCGAGATAGCATCTACAAAATATGTTAATTCAACTGATTATACTGCCAATGAAGCAGAAAAAATCACATATACATTTAATTATAATTGTTGTACAAATTGCAATAGAAACTTAACTGTTAATGATTCTACATATAATTTAAACAATAAAAGCTCAGAAAAAAATATAACAATAGTATTAGACCCTGGCCATAGCAATGTAGCTAATCTAGAAAAAGAGCCAATAGCTCCTGAATCTTTGGAAATGAAAATCAAAGATGGCGGTGGAGCAATTGGTGTATTAACAAACACTAGAGAAAGTGATATAAATTTAAATGTAGCTCTTAAATTAAGAGATTTATTAAAAAACAATGGCTATAATGTAGTTATGACTAAAACTAAGCCTACAGAAAGCTTAGGGAACATTGAAAGAGCAGAAATAGGAAATAAAGAAAGCGCAAACTTAGTTTTAAGAATCCATTGTGATTCAAATGACGATGAAAGTTGTTATGGCGCTTCTATGCTTGTACCTAAAGTTATAAATGAAAATACTCAAAAAATTTATGATGAAAGTTCTAGATGTGGAAAAATAATTTTAGATTCCCTTTGTGAATATATTCCAATATATAATAGGGGCATCATATGCACAGATCAAATGACTGGCTTTAATTGGTCTTGTGTGCCAGTTGTTTTAATTGAAATGGGATTTCTTTCAAATCCTGATGAAGATGAGCTTTTAAGTTCAAATGATTACGAAGAAAAACTTTCAAATGGACTTTTTTTAGGTATTAAAAAATGTTTTGAATAAATTTTAGGGATTTAGTTTTAAGCTAAATCCCATATTATTTACTCAATGCTTGAAAACAAATTCACTTTATTTTTTCTTACATAAACATCTAATAAAACCCAAATTAAAACGTGAACAATAATTAAGGTTATTGTTATTATTGAATTTATGAAACTAGCATTTATTATATTAGAAAGCAAATTTAAAGAAAACCCAATTGCAAATACCAAAACTATATTTACAAGAAGAAAAATCATGTCTATAAATATATTCACATTGTTTTTTACAACTGATGTTTCATTGTCCCAAATTAGCTTTGGCCTTTTTAAATCAATAATAAGCATTATATAATTTTGAATAATTCCTACTAATGATATTATTATTATGATAAAAACAGCATTTGAAATGGTGAGTTTAAGTGGTGAGGAAAATGCTAACATTGTAAGCACCACTTCTATGACGCTGAAAATACATCCTAATATAATCTTTCCAATAAATTGCTTATAAAAATCCATAGGTATATATTTTGCTATTGTTGCATAACTTCCATCTCTTGAAATCGCTGAACCAGATGATGTATTTCCAATTAAAAAAAATATTAAAATGCAGATTAATCCTACATATGCTAATGGATTTTTAAAAAAATCAGGGCTCTTTGATAGAAGGCTAAAAAGTTGCTTATATTGACTATTAAATTTAAATACCACAAAGAATAGAACAGGAAATATAAATACTGGAGCCACGCATTGCATTAAATATGTCGGATTTCTATAAAGAAGCCTCCATTCTTTTAAAACAAACGTAAATAGCTTCCCTTTGCTTGTAATCTCCTTATTTATTTCACTCTCTGTTAATAATTTCTTCTTTGAAGATGTTTCTTTTGATCCCAATGCTCCTTTAAAATATAATGCGTTCCCAACTACTGTAAATAAAGCCATAGCACATATATTTATAAGTAAATAAATTACAAAATTTAAAAGTGCATTAATGCTTAAAGCATTAACTAAGCAATTTATACTTGGCAATATAAATGGAAATGCTTTTGCAAATAATATTGCATAGGAATTAACTTTATATAAAAGTGCCATGGCATTTTCTTGATCTGTTGGAACCATTCTTGATGAAAATACATTTATAAGTATTGCAAAACCAATGGCAAATATGCTAATTAACATTACAAATTTGTCTCTGTGCTTTGTTAAATTCACAAAACTCATAAGTATCATTACTATTAATGATGCAATTATAAGAGGTATAATTGGAACTATGAATAGTATAAGTATTGAATAAATATAAAACAAAATGCTCTCATGATTTAATATGCCGTATATAACAAATGAAGGAATAGCTAGCGAAAATTCAAACACATAGTTATATATTGTAAGCACTGCAAATTTGCCTAAAAGTATTTCATATGGTTTAAGTGGCAATGGCAATAAATATTCTATATCAGAAGATAAATAATATACATTTATACAACTAAAAATCGAAAATATTAATGTCAACAATGTCACTAATACGAGCACCATGCTAATTATAATTCCTTCCTGGTTAAAAGGCTTTAAAGAATCAAATAAATACATAGTTAATGCTACAGCAATTGCTCCAAAATATAAAAATAAAAAAACATATAAAATAATCATTCCAACAGATGTATTCTTTTTGTTTAATCCCTTTCTTCTTCCAAGAGTAGTATTTTGAGCATTCTTCATTAAAACATTAATGAGCATAATCATTTTTTTCATTAAAATCACCTACTTTTCCTTGTCAGTCATTTCAAGGAATATATTTTCAAGTGAAGCTTCTTCATTAAATTTAGCCTTAATTTCATCATAAGTTCCACAAAATAAAAGCTTGCCTTTGTCTATTATTCCTACCCTATCGCAAAGTTTTTCAGCAACTTCAAGGACATGAGTAGAAAAAAACACAGAATTTCCTTCACTTGTATGCTCTTTCATCATTTGCTTTAATAAATGTGAAGATCTAGGATCAAGTCCTGTCATAGGTTCATCTAAAATCCAATTTGATGGTTTATGAATTAAAACTCCTATTAATACTATTTTCTGCCTCATACCATGGGAATAGCTTTGAAGGCTGCTTGAAAGGGCTCCTTCCATTTCAAATCTATCGCATAAATCCTTAATTCTTATTTTTCTTTCATTTACTGGCACATTATAGATTTCTGCCATAAAGTTTAAATATTCAATTCCTTTAAGCCTTAAAAACATATCCGGATTATCAGGAACATATCCAAAATTTCTTTTACAGGCTAAAGGATTAGTTTTAATGTTAATGCCATCTATAAATATTTCACCACTGTCAAAATTAGTAATGCCAGTTATCATCTTTATAGTAGTAGTTTTACCTGCACCATTTGGCCCTAAAAAACCAAAGATCTCACCTTTTCTTATTTCTAAACTTAAATCATCAACAGCTTTTATTGATTCAACATATCTCTTACTTACATTTTTAAGCTCAATCATAAATAAAACCTCCCCTATTTTATATTATAGCGCTATAAAATAGACCAAACAACTTAATGCTTGGCCAATTTTATTTATTAAATTCTACAGAGTTTTTTTCTTTTTCCGCATTCATAACCCTAATCATTGAAATATCTAGTGTGCTAAACATATTCCCATTTGCAATGCTTCTAACAGAAGCAAAATGGTATGGTCACAATTCTCCTTTGCCACAAGTGACTTTCAATCTTTCACGGACTAAATTAGATATTAAAATAATTCTCTTTATTATTTTCATCAATAAGACTACCTTTTTCAAAATATAGTTAAAATGCCGTAAAAAAATTCATTGCTTACATTATAGCATATAATTAATTATTTTTACATTGTTTTTTTTAACATCCTGATTATTTTCTTAAAATTCATAAATAACACTTAAAAAATTGCAGAAGATCTACAATCCCTGCAATATTTAATATAATAATTCTTTACTTTTTAGTAAACTCTCGAATTCTTCTACAGTTTTCTCACCTACAAAATTTGTAACTTCTTCATTATCTTTATTAAACAGCACTACAAAAGGAATTCCTTGAATATTATATTTTTTTATATCCTCCATAGCTTCTATTTTATCCACATCTATGCGTTTAATTGTAATCCTCTTTCCATACTTCTTTTCTAAGCTCTTTAGGGTTTCATCCAGATCCCCACATGCAGGTCACCAATCTGCACCATATTTAACAATTGTAACTAAGGGCTCAGAATTAATGCTGGTATTTTCTTTAAATAATATAGATCTTGAAAAAATTACTACTATAAGCAATATCACAATAGATAATATAGCAATTATTCTTTTGTTCATATTTTTCCCTCGATTAAGTAAATCTTTAGTTTATTAATCCATTTTTCTTTAGAGTTTCAGTTAATTCATCTTTATCCTGAAAACCTGAAAATGTATCTACTTGTTCATTTTTATCGTTATATAATATTACAAATGGCGTTCCGCTTATATTATATTTTTCAGCTTCTTTAGACGAATTTTCATCATCTAAATTGATATAATTAACGGTCATCTTATCCCCATAATACTTTTTCATATCTTCTAAAACAGCTTCCAGCTCTCTGCAGTTTCCTCAGGTCTCTCTTCCATAATGTGTAATGGTAAAACTTGGTCCTTCATATGATGAAGAACAGCTAGTAAGAAATAAACAATTAATTAATATAGACAAAATAACCAGCATAATGCTTATCTTATTTTTATACATAACATTCCCCTTTATTTATATTATTGCAATAATATTTTTAAAAGATTAAAATAAAATTATCATGAATTGCAGGTGATAAATTTGAAAAATCTCAATAATACAAATTTGCAAGTAATTAGAAATACAAATTTTAAAAAGAATCAAAATAGCAATATATATTATAATCTTTTATATGAATTTGAAAAACTTAATGTAAATATAAAAAAGCTACCTAGATCTACACCTAGTGATATAAAAGTCAGAGAACTTATAATAAATGTTGTAAGTCAGGTTTTATTTAATGAAGATATTATAACACAAATTTATGATGAAATTGTGTTCCCAACTACACTAATATCTAAATATGCTCATATAAGTAAAGAATATCTGCTTGAGAATAAAAATTATTTCTTAGCCATACTTGCAATTTATAAAATTAACTGCGAACCACTAATTAAGTCCATAAACTTTGAGAGCAAGGTTTCAAATTATAATTTTAGTGGGATAGTAATTGAAAAGGGTGTTAAAAATAATTTAATTTTTTCAAACACAGCTGAGTTTTTATTAGTTTACAAAAAACCGGATTTAAAACTTGGAGATACATATAAAGGGGTAAAATCTTATTCTATTGCCTTATTTAGAAAATTGTTTACGATAGTATCTACCTTTATAATTTTTTTTATAATTTTATTCATAATTTATTTTAATAACACAAAAGCTATCGCAATTATAGATGCTTATTCTACAATTCACATAAAGATAAACTCATTTAGTAGGGCTATAGGGTTCAATGCAAATAATGATTATAATTATTATAAAAAGAATCTTAATATTTATGGAAAAAACATTGACAATGCAATAATAGATGCAATTAAAGCTTCTTTGAATAAGCCTCTTGAGGAAGGTGATATAAAAATAGACTTTACAAATGACGGCATAATTTACATAAAAATTACAGACATAGAAAGTTTATCTAATTTAAGCACATTGAAAGATTATTTAGATGAAAATAAACTAAAATATAATATAATGTATAATGGTATCTTATTGGAACCTGATTAATTTTTAATTGTATTAAGGGCTGCTTAAAAAGCAACCCTATGTTATTATCCTAATATTTCATCTAGCCTTTCTCTATTAAAGCCAATAATATCTTCTTCGCCTTCTATTGAAATCACTGGTACTGATCTTAATCCCTTCATCATGAGCTCTTTTCTTGCTTCTGCATCTGTGGAAACGTTTCTTTCTTCAAATTCCACATTCTTTGACCCTAAGTAATCCATTACCATATGACAATAAGGTCAAGTGTTTGAAGTATAAATTAATATCTTTTTCATAATAATCCTCCTCTACTATCTAAGAGATAATAAATACATTATATATATTTATTTTTTATAAATCAATAAATACTCTTTATATATCCAATAAACGAATTCATATTTATATTTTCATCTATTAAAATTCTAGGTATATTATATAAATTTTGTCCTTTTTTTACCTGCTCATTCTTTAGTATAAATCCAGCTAAAATATTATATTTATTTAAATATTCAACAGTACTTTCGTCAAAGGCACCATGAGGAAATGAAAATCCTATAGGGTTTTTATTTAAAATTTTTTTTAAATCATCAGCTCCACTTTTTACAACTCTATCTTTATCAGATGGAGAAATCTCCTCCATTGCAGAATTAGTATTTCCTCTTATTCCTATATCAATACCATAATCAGAAATTTCTCTAAGCTCATCTGAAGATAAAGAATTAGAAAGCTCATCTACATTAGCAGTTATTTGAAACAAAATAGCTTTAAAATTATATTTTTTTAAAATTGGAAAAGCATTTTCATAAAAGTCCTTGTATCCAATATCAAATGTTATAACAACGGGATTAACTACATCACAAATTCCACTTTCAATAAATGAGTACAAATCAGCGCTATTTAAAGTATGGTAGTTGTTTTTGCTAAGATAATCCATTTGAGCTTCAAAATTTAATATACTAATCCAATAAGTGTTTGAATCTGATTTAATATCTACAGAATAATAACCCAAAACTGGTATTGAACTTGGCCTATACCTTATGTTGTCAAATACATCATAATTAAAATTATTTGTTATATTATAATTTAATTTACCTGTTATATTTTCGTTCTCTAATGCATTAGACAAAAAATTATATTGGGAGATTTTAAAATTTAACTCATTTATATTTAAATAATATATGGAAAAAATTGAGAACAATATCGATAGTATAATTCCTATAATAAGATTTCTGTATTTTTTCATATAAAAACCCCCCTTTCTGGCCAAGTTATCCACTTTATCCACATGTACCTGTGGATAAAGTGAGAATTATTGTGAATTAATATATTAAAAATTAATATTTTTTAAAATATACACAAAATTTGCTTTTATTCATTTTTATTCATTGGTAAGTATATTATACTATATTTATAATGCTATTTAAATTAGTTGAGGTGAAACGTGAGAATCGGAATAGGTTATGATGTACACAAACTTTGCAAAAATAGAAAATTAATAATTGGTGGAGTTGATATTCCACATGAATTAGGCTTACTAGGTCACTCTGATGCAGATGTATTAGTTCATGCTTTAATTGACTCTATTTTAGGAGCCATGTGTTTAGGAGATATAGGAAATTTATTTCCTGATACAGACCCTAAATACAAAGATATCAGCAGCATGGAATTACTAAAAATAGTTAGAAACAAAATGGATATTGGAGGATATAAAATAGAAAATATAGATTGCTGCATAGTTTGCCAAAGTCCAAAAATGGCTCCTTACATTTTAAATATGAGAAAAGGCATATCTAGCATTTTAAATATTAATATTAATGATATAAACATAAAGGCTACAACAGAAGAAGGCCTTGGTTTTACTGGAAAAGGTGAAGGTATTTCATCACATTGCGTTTGTTTATTAAATAAAATTTCTTAAAAAATAGCAGCATAGCTGCTATTTTTTAAACACCATATTCAGGTGATCGTATAAAATAATTTCTAGGATTTAATCTTTCTCCATTTTTAATGACTTCAAAATGAACATGATTACCTGTGCTATCTCCTGTACTGCCTACTTCTGCAATTTTGTCCCCTCTTTGTACCTTTTCACCAACTTCAGCTATTAATTTGCTACAATGGGCATATATTGTTTCATAACCATTTCCATGGTCTATTTTAACCATCAAACCGTATGAACCAAGAGATCCAGAGTATTCTACAACTCCATTTGCACATGCATAAATATTAGATCCTGCATCTGCAGCAATGTCAAATCCTCTGTGGAAACCACCCCATCTTAATCCAAATTCAGATGAAACAAAACCTTTTGTAGGAATATTTGCTAAAAACATATTATTTTTTGCATCATTAACTGAAACTTCAGATGTGGATAACAATATAATGTTAGGAGAGCTTGATGCTTTAACATTTTGATTATAGTTTATTAATTCAACATTAGAATCTTTATTATAATCAAAAATTGTATATCCATGGATAGTGCTGGCAAAAATGGAAATAGCAATTATAATTAACGCCATTTCTTTAATTACTCTAATTTTCAAAATTAAATCACCCTTTTTACATAATTTTCAATTAAATTATGTACCCATAAATATATTGTTATACACTTTTAGGTTTGTTATAATTGTCATATATTTTATATGAGGTTATTAAATGAGTACTTATCTATTTAAAAATAAAGAATTAGACTATATTCCATTGAGCAGTTATTTCATTGAAAGATATGTCCCAAAAGCAAGAGGAGAGTTTTTAAAAGTTTATCTTTTAACTCTAAAATATTGCTTAAATGGAGAATTAGGCATTAGTTCTGAAATGCTTGCAACTAAACTAAATCTTTTAGAAAGTGATATTAAAAATGCTTGGGAGTATTGGCAAGAAGAAAATGTTGTGAATTTTTCAAAAAAAGATAGCTATGGTACTTATACCATTGAGTTTTTAGACCTATCTGGTAAACTTGCCCAAAAGAAAGAACCTATTAATTTGGTGAATGCATTAAAAGATAAAAACATCCAAAATATGTTTGAAGAAATTGAAAAATGTCTCTGTAGACCTTTATCATCTTCAGAATTAAGCACTATACTTTCTTGGCTTGATGAATATGGCTATTCACCTGATATTGTTGTCCTTTTATTTGAATATTGTTCTTCAAAAGATAAAAAAGATATTAGATATATAGAAAGAACTCTTATTAAATGGCATGACAATGGAGTTAAAAGTATCGATGGAGCAATGAAGGAAATAAAAAGGCATGA
This sequence comes from Clostridiaceae bacterium, assembly GCA_031549885.1. Taxonomy (GTDB): domain Bacteria; phylum Bacillota; class Clostridia; order Clostridiales; family Clostridiaceae; genus WQUF01. Next base: position 17,297 of record JAVBPD010000082.1, on the reverse strand, counting down.
AGACTTATGGAATGACATTTCAAAAATACAAAATTTTATGGGAATAAAGGACAGAAAACTTGCAAAACCTGAAGAAGAATTCATCCAAAAATGGCTGGATGAATTAAATTTTTCTACAGAGATAATTTTTAAAGCTTGTGAAATTTCTCTAGATAGATTTACTAGAATTGATTTTAAATATATTAATGGAATCTTAACAAACTGGAAAAAATCAGGGATTTTAAATATGAATGATTTAGATAATCACCTTACTAATAAGAAAAATACCTATACTAAACAAACAAGCAATGAAAAAAGAAAAACTTCAAATAGCAACTTTGAGCAAAGGAATTACACGCAAAAAGATTTTAAGGATCTTGAAAAGAAACTCTTAGGACGGGATGAAAATGATTAGTTCCTATAAATCTAAAGTTAGCAAATATTATGAAAAACTAAGAGAAAATGCTGAAGCAAAATATGAAAAAAATAAAGCATATACCTATGCTAAAATCCCTATTATTGAAAAACTTCAGTCTGAAATAAATAAAAAATCCTCATCTTTAATTTTATCCTCCATAAATAACCCCTCTTTTTCAGAAATAGAGTTTAATAATATGAAATTAGAGATTCAGAATTTAAGAGCGCAAATTATAGAACTTTTAGTAGAAAACAATTTACCAATGAATTTTTTAGATATAGTGTATAATTGCTCCATTTGTCATGATACAGGGTATATTGGCGCAAACAAGTGCCAATGTTATAAAAAAACACTTGCTAAAATTTATATGCAAGAATCAGATTTAAAGGATTTAATTGAAAAATATAATTTTAGTAAATTTGATATTAATTTATTTCCTAAGCAAATAGATGAAGTTGAGGGAACAAATCCAAGATCTAATATTAGAAGTATTAGAAATGATATAAATGTTTATATTAATAATTTTGAACAAACAAATGATAATCTATGCTTTTATGGACCAGTTGGATCTGGCAAAAGCTTTATGACTTATTGCATAGCAAAAGAGCTCCTTGAAAGGGGATATTTAGTCATTTATAAAAGCTCTACAGATCTTTTTAATGATCTTAGAACTATTAGACTAGAAGGTGACAAAAATTTAGAAAATTTAATATTTAATTGCGACCTTTTAATAATTGATGATTTTGGAATTGAAATTACAAATGACTATACTTCTTTAGATTTGTTTAACTTGTTAAATAGAAAAATGTTATACAATAAAAAAATGCTTATTTCAACTAATTTACAAATTGAAAACTTTGCTGAAAAATACCAAGAGAGAATTTATTCAAGAATAATGGGCAATTTTAAATTTTTTAGATTTTTTGGAGAAGATTTAAGACTTGAACTTAGCAAAAAAAAGTCTAAAAAAACTAAAGATATTACTTAAGAAATAACCTGTTTAAAAGGTCTTAAACAGGTTATTTTTACATTTTTATAGGAAATACTGTATTGTACCTTTTTTTCTTGTAGCTGCCTTTAAATCATCATTTAAAGGATATCCAAGGGCAACACATCCTCCAATCATATGTGAATCTGGTATATTAAGCCTTTGAAGCATTCTTCTAGTGGACTCATCATCATAAACCCAATTTATCTGATTGATCCAACAGGAGCCTATTCCTAGAGATGTTGCAGCAAGAAACATGTTTTCTATAGCGCATGCACAATCAGCTTTATTATTATAATAATCTTTTAAATTTGAAACAATTATTAAAGTAGGAGCGTTATAGTACATCATAAAAGTACCTTCTTCAGCTTTTTTCTTTGAATTTATTTTTGCAGGATAATTATCAGAAAATTCCATAACTTTAATTGAGTCACTTACGCTTTTATTAATTTCTAAAAGAAGCTCTTTATTTTGTATTACAGTAAAAAGCCAGCTTTGATTGTTACTGCCTGAAGGAGCATATTGCGCTGCAAGTAAAATTAAATCAAGCTCTTCTTTTTTAATTTGATCAGGTTTAAATTGTCTAACACTTCTTCTTTTTAAAATATTTTCAAGTACAGCATTGTTCATATTTTCCATCTCCATTTAAAAATAATCACTTTAATTATAAAGCAAATTAATTAACTTTTCCTCATCATTTACAGGTTCATGGCAGGTATTATTTTCACAAAGATATGCTGTGGTTTTACCATTAATTGCACTATAATAAACTATATCTTTATTAAATTCTTCAACGCCTGATCCTTTAAAATAAGAGAGAACATTTAAAAATGGATTAAAATTATGGTTTATAATATGATTCATATTGCATATTTCATCTTTATTATCTGATGCTAAAACAAGGTCTCTTTTATTATTTAAATGCATAAAGCCTACTATGCTAAAGCTAAAAGCAGTTGGGTTTAATGTTATATTTTCACCAAAAGCATCTAAAATTCCTTTTGCCTTGTTTAATAAAGTATGATCCTCAGTAAACAAGGAAAGCTTAATAAAATTAGAAATAGATACAGAATTTGCAGACGGCAAAGCACCATCATATATCTCCTTTGGCTTTGTTATAAGTTCTTTATTATTCTTATTATATATAAATAATCCGCCATTTTCATTGTCCCAAAAATTATCTATAAATTCAGTATTTAATTCTATTGCCTTTTTTAAATAAAAAGCATCATATGTGGACTCATATAGCTCAATAAGCCCCCATATTAAATAAGCATAATCCTCTGCATATGCTAAATAAGCACTTTCACCATTTCTAAACCTTGCCATTAATCTTCCATTTTGGTCGACGATTTTTTTAAAAATAAAATCTACTGCTCCTTTAGCTGCTATTATAAATTTTTCATCTAAAAAAGCTCTCCCTGCCTTGCTAAGGGCAGCAATCATAAGGCCGTTCCAAGATGTTAATATTTTATCATCCTTAAATGGATGTATTCTATTTTCTCTATGATGAAATAATTTTTTAATTGAATCATCAAAATCATTTTCATCATCATTATTTATTAAGTTAGGAATGCTATAACCTTCAAAATTACCTTCTTTAGTGATATCATATTTTTTGCAAAACTCTTCCCCTTCTTTTTCTCCTAACACTTTAATTACTTCATCCTTGCTCCACACATAAAACTTTCCTTCAACACCTTCAGAATCAGCATCTTCAGCAGAATAAAACCCACCTTCTTTAAAAGTCATGTCTCTCAAAACATATTCTAGTGTATTAGTGCATATTTTTTTATAATTTTCATTTTTTGTAATCAAATATGCTTCTGTATATGCAATGGAAATCAAAGCATTGTCATAAAGCATCTTTTCAAAATGAGGAACAAGCCACTTTTCATCTGTAGAATATCTACAAAATCCATATCCAATATGATCATAAATTCCACCCCTATACATGGAATCTAATGTTTTTAAAGCCATATTAAGAGCATCATTATTTTTATATTTATAATAATACCTAAATAAAAAATATAAATTATGAGATGAAGGAAATTTGGGCGCTCTATTAAACCCACCATATTTTTCATGAAAGCTAGATAAAAAGTTTTTAAAACAATTATGAATTATATCTTCATTTAACTCTTTTTTACTTGCTATATCATTTTTATTTATAAAGCTTATTATACTTTCAGCTGATTTAACTAAGCTATATTTATCATTTTTCCAAAGATCTTTAATTTTAGTTAAAATATTAATAAACATATCCTTTGGAAAATAAGTACCTGCATAAAAAGGCTTTTCATTCTCATCCATAAATACTGATAGTGGCCATCCACCTTGGCCAGTTATAGCTTGACATACATCCATATAAATGTGATCAATATCAGGCCTTTCTTCCCTATCTACCTTAATACTAATGAAATTCTCATTTAAAACATTTGCCACATCATCATCTTCAAAACATTCTCTCTCCATGACATGGCACCAATGACAAGTTGAATACCCTATTGATACAAAAATAGGTTTATTTTCATCTTTAGCTTTTTTAAATGCTTCATCTCCCCAAGGGAACCAATCTACAGGGTTAAAGCTGTGTTGCAATAAATATGGAGATTTTTCATTTATAAGCCTATTTGATTTCTTTGTTAATTCTTCTATTTAAGACACCATCCTTTATATAATTTAATTTTTATAATATTAGAATTGTACAAAAACAATGTAAGTATGTAAAATAGTGATTAAAAATGAGACCAAAATAAAGCAGTCTCATTTTTTAAAATATTTTATTTTTCATGAACTATAAGTTCAAACACATCAGGTCTTGCATAATGACCCATAACGTCTAAATCTATTTTGCTAAGCGTTATTTCTTCAAGGTCTAAATTTGCCATTATAATTTCTTCTCTATTCCAAACAGGCTCTGTAACATATTTTCCAAATGGACTAATTACACAGCTTCCACCAGGACATAAATCCTCAGGCTGTTTTTCTAATTCCTCATAACAATTTAAATCTACAGGATACATGCTTTTTGTAATGTATTGATTACATGAAATTACAAAACATCTTCCTTCTAAAGCAATATGCCTTACAGTACATTGCCATTCCTCTCTATTATCTGCTGTTGGTGCAATATATATGTTTACCCCCTTATTATACATTGAAACTCTTGCAAGAGGCATATAATTTTCCCAGCAAATTAATGAACCCATTTTACCATATGGAGTATCTATTACAGTTAATGTACTTCCATCCCCTTCCCCCCATATGCAGCGCTCTGAACCAGTTGGCTTTAATTTTCTATGCTTTCCCAAAAACTTCCCATCTGGGCCAAAGAATAAATTTGTGCAATAAAGTGTATTGTCTTTATTTTCTCCATCCTTTTCAATTACCCCAATTGAAATATAAGCATCTGCTTCCTTTGCTGCATTTGCAAGTATATCAATAACAGGTCCTGGAATGGCAACAGAATTGTCATAATATCTCTTCCAATCTTTTCTACCTTCCATAGTTCTACTTCCTACTACAAACCCAAAAGAAAGCCCCCTTGGATATGCTGGAATAAATGCCTCTGGAAATACTATTAATTTAGCTCCCTTACAAGAAGCCTCCTTAATAAGCTTTAGAGTTTTTTTAAGAGTTCCTTCTAAATCCATAAATATAGGTGATGCTTGAATAACAGCTATAGGTAAGTTTATATTTTCCTTCATCTTACTCCTCCTAAAATACAATTTTCCTTATTTACCAAACAATTATACCATATTTTAAATTTATAAATTTTAACAAAAGTTCATAAATTTATGTTAAGATATATCATATAATAAATAGAATAAGTATTTAATAATTAAGGGGGGTTTTAGGTAAATGAGAAAATATATTTTTATATCAATTTTACTTATTATGAGTTTACTTAATTGTTCAATAAATGCAAAGATTACTTCTTCTTCTGCTAAAGAAACATCACTTTTAAACATATCAAACAACATTTTAAACGCTTTAAAAAACAAAGATATGAATTTTATAAAGGACTATGTAGGTGCTAAGGGAGTTAGATTTAGCCATTCAACATATGTAAATGTAGATAGGGATGTGGTTTTAACCAAAAATGAAATAGCTAATGCTTTTAATAGCAATAAAATCTATCTATGGGGTGTAAGTGATGGCAAAGGAGAAAACATTAACTTAAATTTCAGTGACTATTATAAAAAGTATATATATGATAAGGATTTTTTAAATGCTGACTTAATTGGAAACGATGTTTTTATTGGAACCTGTAATACTATTAACAACGCTAAACAAGTATATGTTAACTCTAAAATCATAGAATACCACTTTAAAGGTTTTGATCCACAAGTTGCAGGTATAGATTGGGAAAGCTTAAGGCTTGTTTTTGAAAATCAAAATAATAATTGGTACTTAGTTGGCATAATACATGCTCAATGGACTGTATAAACACTTAAGACGAAAGCAAAATTTTGCTTTCGTCTTAATCTTAAAAAATAGCTTTTTTTAAATTGCATTTTATTTCCCCTTTAAAAATAAAATCGCCAAATATTGTAATGCTCCAAACCCCTAAAGATGGGTTTTTAATTTTTAATTCAACAATTTCATTTCCCAAATGAGCTTCAGGAAGTTTATAGATAATTTGAATTTTAGAGCCTTCATTTGCAAAATTTATAACTTCATTTGTTCCTTTTACAGCTTCTATTTTATCTATTTTATTCCCACCTGGAGTTTTAACGCCTACAGAAATTAAGTCTGGCTTAATGCAATTAATATATAAATTAACATCATCTTTACATTCCACATTTAAATTAATGATCATTTTATCTCCAGTTTCTTTTAAATCTATAGAAAAACAAGTTTGACGAAATTTTTCATTTATGTTTATATATATTTTGTTGTCCTTTTCCTGAAGTTTTCTTTGTCCAGTTACTCCACTTGCTAAATCTAAAACTTGCTTTAAACAAAGAGCTCCAAACCCCCATCTTGTATTAGGATATTTCTCATTATTAAGCCTATTTGCACTTTTAATCATATAATATTTTATATTATTACCATATAAAAATGGGTCGTTTTGCTTTACTATTCCCCATTGCATTAAAAGAGCACAAGATCCTGATACAATTGGGGTTGAAATAGAAGTTCCACTATTTAAACTAAAACCTCCTCCAGGAGTAGGGCACATGACATTTTCTCCTGGAGCCACAATATCTGGCTTCATATTTTGGACAGTTCCTCTTCCTGAAAATGGTGATATACCCATGTTGTTATAATTATAACTACCTACAGATATTACCCCAAATACTGTAGATGGCATTCCATAAGTATTATCTAAAACTGGGTTTAAAAAAACTGTTTCAGGATTTAAATTTTCTGATGTGCTAATCCAAACATTAAATTCATTAATATTTTGATTTAATGAATCTAATGTAATCTCCCACTCACCTGATGAAATAAATGATTTTTCACTACTTGCCTCAATGCTTAAAATAACTGCACTTGATAAGCTAAAAGGTTTTGGATAATTGGGCACTGCAAAATAATTATCAGAGCCTATACTTCCAGCTATAACCTGCCTAGAAATCACCGAGTTGCTTGCTATTTGATACCTAGGGTTTCTAATTTTCAAAATTACATCTGCTAATGGGTTTTTAACGATTTGCAAAACTATCCTGTTCTGGTTTTCACCAACGTTTAATTTAAAGGTTACGCTTTTATCTGTAAATGTTCCATAGTGATGAGATTTATCACCTTCGTTTCCTACTGCACAAACTATAGTAACTTTTTTAAGTATGGTTAAAGTGTTAATATACAACTCCATTAAACTTGTGCCATCATGAGCGCCATTATTAGTACTAAAACTTAAATTAATTACTAGTGGCAATTTCAATTCAGATGCTTTATCTATTAAAAATTTTATTCCCCTTAAAAGCTGGCTAGATGAGCCTATAACTTTTGACATTGCTATTCTAGATTTATAAGCAACTCCATAATATCTCCTATCTATTTTCCCACCACCACAAGCAACGCCTGCCACCGCTGTACCATGCCCAATTACATCTTGCTCATTTACAACAGATAAAGGATTTGTTGACTTTAACGCTTCATTTATTTCATCCTTATTCCATACTTCATTTGTGCTCACATCAAAAATAGCTTCAATTCTTGTTTCACCATTTTCATCTATAAATGCTGGGTGAGTATAGTCAATGCCTGAGTCTACAAATCCAACAAGTATACCTTCTCCATCTAAATTATAGTTTTCTTGAACTTGAGGTATGCATGTTTGATTATTAGCTTTTTCATCATTTAAACTTAATATTTGTGCTAATTCAACGTAAATTATATTAGTTACTTTTCCTAAATTTCTAGCTTCAGCAGCGCTTATTTCAATAATGCAAAAACCAAAATTCAAATCGTAAAATACTCCCCCTAATTCTCTTATTTGTTTATCTATATCACTAGCTAAACCATCGTAAATTCCTATGAGCTCAATTTTACCTCTCAAGCCATAGATCTTTATTACAATATCTTCTAACAATTCATAATAAATCATGAAAAACTCCAGATTATTAATTATTGTATATATATTTTTTAAACGTAAAAAAATACTTTCTTTCAATCGATATTTTATTATTTTATTTTTAATAAAAGTAAATACTTTCAATTAATTACAATAATTATATTTGCCAAAATTCATTATTGTTGTTATAATTTCTTTTAATATAGTATAGGAGGTCATTTTTTTGAAAAAATTAGTATCATTTTTTTCTATGTTAATCTTATCACTATCTTTAGCATCTTGTGGTGCAAATAATGCTACTTCATTTGATGCTGGAAGTTTTGATAATAAAAGCTACATAAATAATTGGATAAATATTAAAATCCAACAAACTAATGGATGGGTAACTATACCTGATGATCAGCTTGCACAGATGTATTCTAACCCAAGCAATGTCATAGTTGGGTTAGATAGTTCAAAAAATAAAGATTTTGAAAAAAGTCAAGCTACTGATCTTTATCCAATTGGTTTTATAAATACTGATACAAATGCTACTTTATTTGTTGCAATTGAAAAGACAACATTAGATTCAAGCAAGTCTTTAAATAGTTATATAGATAAGTTAAAAACTAATATTAAGGATTTAGAATCTCAAGGATTAGTTTATACTGTAAAAGATCCAAAAGATGTAAAAATTGGTGAATTTGAATGCATCCAAGTGGAAGCTTCAGCAGACTTTAATGGATCTAAGCTTATACAAAATTATTACATAAAAGCTAAAGATAAATATATATTTGCAATGATTACAACAGCACCATCTGATAAAGGAATAGAAGCTGTAAATCAGCTTATAAACAATATTAAAAAATCAAATTAAAATGTAAGATCCATAGCAATTTGTCACTATGGATCTTTTAAAAATAATTATTCTTTTATTAATTTACCACAAGCTTTTATGCATAAATCAGCAACTATTTCCATTGGATCTATATAAAAATCATTTAATTTTTCCATATTTTTCAGTACAGAAAGCTCTGTACAACCCATTATTACAGCATCACAATTTTTTTCCTTTAAGCTTAAAATAATTTCATTAAATATATCCATATTAGCTTTTTTTCCTGCTTTAATGCAATCATAAATTAAATACATTAAATCATCTTGATATTTATGGTCTAAAGTTTGAAAATCTATTCCATACTTTAAACAAAAATCCTGATATAAATTTGTTTTAACAGTACCTGTGGTAGCTAAAATTCCAATGGAATTAATATTTTTATTTTTAACAAACTTTACCGTTTCATCAATCATATGAACTATTGGAATATCTACACATTTTTTTATCTCATCGTAAAAATAATGAGCTGTATTACATGGTATTACAATAAAATCAGCACCTAATTCTTCAAGCTTAATTGCATCTTCTTGCATAAATATTAGAGGGTTATCTTTACTTTTCCCCAAAATAAAATTAGTGCGATCTGGTATAGAAGCATGATTAAAAATAATCATATTTATATGATCTTGATCGCAATTTGCCTCTGTTCTATTAACTATTAATCTACAAAGGTCCATAGTTGCAATTGGGCCAAGTCCTCCTAATATTCCCAAAGTTTTATAAAAACTCATATAATCTCCTATTGAATAATGACCTTAAATCTTTTTTATTGCCTAACTAAATTTTCTTTATTTAAATATTCCATGAAGTTTCTATATATATAATTTGTATTATCCAATTCTTCAAATGAATCTCCATCTTTTGGTGCAAAGAATTGAACTTTATCAAAATCCTTTATATAGATAGGCTCGTTATTAAGATCTTCATAATTTTTACTACATTTTTTCATAAATGCTTCTTCTTCAAATTCTGTTTGAGAAGCTGATATTAAGCGCATTAATAATTCATCATTGCTAATGCATGTTTTAGGGGTGAATATATTTGTTTTTAATTGAATTTTTCTATCTGTACTTGTATATGTGCCTTCTGTTTCATAATATACGTTAAATGGCACAATTATATCTGCCTTTTCACATGTTTTTGTTAAATGGCTATCAAATACTATTAAACTCTGTACTTTAGACAAATCTACATCTGTCACATCTTCACCAAATATTAATAATCCTTTAATATCACCATTTTCTATTTTTTCAATTAATTCATCTCTATCTGGATTTACACCTATATCAATTAAGCCTTGACTATTGCAATTTTGTTTTAAAGATATAATTCCTTCCCTTGGCTTTCCAATATGCCCTGATAAAACTGCAATTTCACATAAAAGCTTTGAAGCTTCAAATGTTACGAATTTATCATCAAATACAATTATTGCTTTTTTAGCATTTAAATACATTTTAGCAATGTTTTTAGCATCTTCACATGGATCTATACCATTTAAGCTTTCCTTAAACTCTTCAAATCCTGATGAATTTTTAGGACTTGCTCCTAAATCAATTAAGGCTTTAGCTATTTCCTTTAACAAATTTAAATTATTTTCTATTTTAACGCTTAAATTTGCCCATTCATCGCACAATGTTTCAAATGGATTAATTGTAATTAATTTTGCTCCATTTTTAACTGCATTTTTTATTTTTATAGCGGCAATTGTATGGTCCTTTATGGTGTTTGATCCAAATAATAAAATTAAATCTGTATTGTTTAACTCTTCAAAGGTGTTTGTGGAAGAATTTACTCCTAATACTTCTTTCATGCCGCTTTTCTTAGCATTAAAACTATAAACATTATTGGTCTTTAAAGCTTTATTTGCATATTCTTTAATTAAAAATATTTCTTCATTTGTATATTTATCGCTTATTGTAACAGCTAATGCATCTTTACCAAAGTTAAAATATATTTCTTGAGCTTTTTTAGCTATTAAATTATAAGAATCATTAAAGTTTATTTCCTTTAACTTTCCATTATCTTTTATATAAGAATTAAAAATTCTATTTTCATCTATACCTTTAAAGCCAAATCTTCCCTTTACACACAGCATACCATCTTCACCAAATGGAACGCTTCTTAAAATATTTTTTCCCCTAGATGTATATTCACCCTTGCATCCAATGCTACAAAAACTACATAAATTATCATCTACTTTTTCTTTAACAGGTACTTGTTTTTCAATAAATAATTTTTCGGTTAATGCTCCCGTTGGGCACAAATTTACGCACTGTCCACAAGAAATGCAATTTGTATCTCTTAGTTTATTCTTTAATTCTGGCTTAACAGATGCTTCAAATCCTCTATCATAGAATCCTAAAGCACACACTCCCATTACCTCATCGCAAACTCTAACGCATAAGCCGCATAAAATGCATTTTTCAGGGTTTACACTTATAAATGGATGAGAAGCTTTATCTTCTTTTTCAGAAACTATATCTCCTGCAATTTTTTCTGGCTTAACATCATATTCATTTGCATATTTATATAATTTACATTCATAATAATCCATGCATCCACATTCAAGGCATCTTAAAGATTCAGCCTTTGCTAATTCTTCACTGTAATTAAATGTAACCTCTTTAAAATTACTTTTTCTGTCTTCAGGAGATAAATGAGATAATTTTTTCCTCCCATCTTTTTTATACTCTTTAAAGTCCTCTTGAGTCATATTTTTTCTTTCAACAATATAAGGTTTTTTATGAGGTTTAATTTCTCCATCTAAATAGCTTAAAATGACCTCATAAGCTCGCTTGCCTTCTCCAATAGCTGCTATTGCAATATCTGCTCCTTTGTTTGTAGCATCTCCAATTGCAAATACATTATCAAAATTAGTTCCATATGTAAATTCATCTGCTAAAATTGTCTTTCTCTTTGTAAGGGTGATATCTTCAAATCCCTTTGGATTAACTCTTTGGCCAATTGCCATAATTACACAATCAACATCTAATATTTCTTCTGCACCTTTTATTTCAACTGGTCTTCTCCTGCCACTTTCATCAGGTTCTCCAAGTTCCATCTTCTGAAGCCTCATTTTTGAAACTTTGTCATTTTCACTTATGATTTCAATAGGGTTTGTCAAAAATTTGAAAATTACTCCTTCTTCTTCAGCTTCAACTTTTTCAATTTCTTCTGCTGGCATTTCATCTCTAGTTCTTCTATATACATTATAAACCCTGCTTGCTCCAAGCCTTACAGCAGTTCTTGCTGCATCCATAGCAGTGTTTCCACCACCAACTATTGCAACATTTTTATTTCTAATATCTATTTTTGACTCATCATTTAAAATAACATGTCTTAAAAAATCAATTCCACCTATAACTCCATTAGCATTTTCTCCAGGACATCCCAAAGGAACACTTTCCCAAGCTCCAATAGCTACTATTAAAACATCATAGCTATTTCTTAAATGTTCAAAGGTAATATCTCTGCCTACTTTTACATTATTGATAAATTTAACTCCCATATCCTCTATTATTTTAGCTTCTCTATCAATGATATCTTTTGGCAGCCTATATTCTGGAATTCCATAGCGAAGCATGCCTCCCATTTTAGGCATAGCATCATATATAGTCACACTATTTACATTTTGTTTTAAATAATAAGCAGCTGTTAATCCTCCAGGCCCTCCTCCAACTATTGCAATGCTTTTATTAAACCATCTTTTATCATCATATTCTGGAATATATGGAAAATCGCTAAACAAATCATGGTCAGCTGCAAATGCTTTAAGTCTGCATATTGATATTGGCTCTTCAACATTTTTTCTTCTACAAGAATCTTCGCATGGATGAGGACATACTCTTCCAATGCTTGAGGGTAGGGGTAATTTGCTTTTAATTACTTTTGTAGCTTCTATATATTCTCCGTTGCCAATAAGTCCAACATATTCTTGACAATCAGTTTGTCCTGGGCATGCTAAAGTACAAGGAGGTCTGCAATCTCCTTTATGATCAGATAACAAAAGTTCAAGTGCTAATTTTCTAGAGGCTTTTACTCTATCTGTATGAGTTTTTATAATCATTCCATTCATAACTTCTGTTGCACAAGCTCTTAAAAGTTTAGGAACACCTTCAACTTCAACTATACATAATCCACAAGAACCAAAAGGCAAAACCCTTTTATCGTTGCAAAGAGTAGGTATTTCTATTTTATTTCTCTTTGCTAAATCTAAAATTGTCTCACCAGAATATGCATTTAACTCATATCCATTAATGTTTACACTTAAGTTTCCCAAAATTATCCCCTCCTAATACACTTCAACAGCATTAAACTTGCATACTGTAGCACATTTGTTACACTTAATACATACTTCTTTATCAATAACAAATTTTTCTTTTACTTTTCCTGTTATTGCTTTTACTGGACAATTTCTAGCACATAACGAACAACCTATGCAGTTATCATTAATTGAATATTTTAATAAAGCAGTACAATTTTTTGAAGGGCATCTTTTTTCCTTTATATGCGCTTCATATTCATCTCTAAAATATCTTATAGTTGTAAGAACTGGATTAGGAGCAGTTTGACCAAGACCGCACAAGGAACCTTCTTTTATTTTTATAGATAGATCCTCTAAAAGTTCAATGTCTCCTTCTCTTCCTTCACCTTTTACAATTCTCTCTAATATTTCTAAAAGCCTTTTATTTCCAATTCTGCAATGTATACATTTTCCACAGGATTCATTGCATGTGAAATTTAAAAAGAACCTGGCCATATCAACCATGCAAGTTGTTTCATCCATTACAACCATTCCACCTGATCCCATTATAGCACCAGTTTTAGAAAGCTCATTATAATCAATTACAGTATCTAAATACTTTTCTGGTATACATCCACCAGATGGTCCACCCATTTGAACAGCTTTAAATTTCTTGTTTTCCTTTATTCCACCACCAATAGAAAAGATCACATCTCTAATTGTGTATCCCATTGGAATTTCAACAAGACCACCCTTTTTAATTTTTCCAGTTAAAGCAAACACCTTTGTTCCTTTGCTATCCTTAGTTCCAAGTTTTGAAAACTCTTCTCCTCCTTTAAGAATTATCCAAGGTACATTTGCAAATGTTTCAACATTGTTTATATTAGATGGCTTTTGCCAAAAACCTTTTTGAGCTGGAAACGGAGGTTTAAGTCTAGGCATGCCTCTTTCGCCTTCAAGTGATGCTATAAGAGCCGTTTCTTCACCGCACACAAAAGCACCTGCACCAGCTTTAATTCTTATTGTAAATTTAAAATTAGTCCCTAAAATATTTTCACCTAAATATCTATTTTCTTCTGCTTGTTTTATAGCATATTTTAATCTTTTTATTGCAAGTGGATATTCAGCACGAACATATATAACTCCTTCATCAGCTCCAATTGCATATGCTCCTATGGCCATTCCTTCTATTATGGAATGAGGATCACCCTCAAGAACAGCTCTATCCATAAATGCTCCTGGGTCTCCTTCATCTGCATTGCATATCATATATTTTTTATCGCCTCTTGAAATTTTAGCTTGATTCCATTTAAACCAAGTTGGAAAACCTGCTCCTCCACGACCTTTTAAACCAGATTTTTTAATTTCTTCAATAACAAGATCTGGATTCATTTCCTTTAAGCATTTTTCAAGAGCCTTATATCCATGATTTTTTATATAATCTTCAATTTTTTCAGGTTCAATAATTCCACAATTTCTAAGCGCTATTCTTTTTTGCTTATTAATAAAATCTTTGTCATTATCTGAAATAACAAAATCATCAATTATTTGATTGTTGATAATGCTTTCTGCGATGCTTTTAGCTTTTTCCTCATTTACATTTATATATGTAGTTTTATTTCCATCATCATGATATAAATCGATTATTGGCTCTAGATAACACATTCCAATACAACCTGTAGTTTCAATAGGTATATCTTTACCAAAATCTTTAAGTTCTTCTTTTAAAATTTTTAATACTTTATTTGCTCCTGCTGCAACTCCACAACTTCCTGCTCCAACTAAAATCTTCATCAAACTTCCACCTCCTTAGATGCTATTTCTTTAATAATTTTAACTGCTTTTTCAGGAGTTAATGATCCATATGTTTCCCCATTAATCATCATAACAGGAGATAAACTACAGCATCCTAAACAAGCGACATTGTTAATTGTAAATAAGCCATCTTCCGTAGTTTCACCATCTTTTATTGATAGCTCTTCACATACTGCTTCATATACTTTCTCTGAACTATTAACATGACACGCTGTTCCTTGACAAAGTAGGATAATGTTTCTTCCAACAGGGTTTAATCTAAATTGAGTATAGAATGTAGCCACTCCTAAAATTTTTGCAGGCTTTATTCCTGTTTCTTTTGCAACATACATAATAACATCAATAGGCAGATATCCATAAATATTTTGTGTTTCTTGTAGTATTGTTATTAAGCTTCCCTGCACGCTTTTATACTTCTCTACAATTTCATAAATACGAGAAATATCCACATCAGTATTTTTTGAAATCATTGTTTCACCTCTTAAAAATAATAATATTTTTATAAAAATTAAAAATGAGTAGAAATAGAATTTCTACGAAAACATACTTTAACTGCATGTTTTTAATGAATTACGACATGCCAAAACCAATTATATTCTATGAATACTAGTATAAAATTATGATTTATGAGTAAACTTATATAATCACATAATAATATAATTTGATTATATTATACATGATGTATAATACCAAAGCATAGACCTATTAAAATTAAATTAATTTTCTTTAAATTTTTAATATTTTAGTTGCAAATATACCACGATATATTTATTATTGTATTTAATAGTACTAACTTTCTGTTTACTATATTAGATGATTTTTTATTGAGGTGAAAGAATGGATATACAAAATTTATTTGGAACAATATTTAATACTGCTATGGATATGAAAAACAAACCACAAGCGGATGAAGAAGAAATAGATAGAACTGCTGAATCTTCAGCTAAATCCATCTTTGACGCACTACCTAATGAAGATATTTTAAAAGGAATGGGAATAGCTGTGCCTTCTGGTAAGGTTTCAGAAAAAAATATGGTTGAAATGATTAAAGGGGCAATTGTTGCTGTTTTTCAAGGCGTTATAGCAGGAAAAGTAAAATCAATTGATGATGCAAAAAACCTAATTATTGCAAGTGCAATGAAACCAGATAATATTATGGGAATTGCTGGCGATCTATTAGGTGGATTTTTTAAAAAATAGAATTTATAAAATTATAATTAATCCTTCCAATTAACACTTTGGAGGGATTTTTTTAGATTTAATACTCTTTATTTTTTTATATGAAATAAAGAATATTATTGAGAATATCAAAAAAAGCCACAAAAAAGGAATTAACTTAAAATATTGATCCATAACATCAACTTTAATATCTAATTTATCATAATATTCATATAATTTTAAATTACCGTTTAAATCGGTATATGTAATAATAAATTTTATCTTTTTTTCAAATTTGTTATTTAAAACATAAAAATAAGTTTCTTCATTGTATTCCTCATCAGGTTTTAATTCCTCTATTATAAAACTTTCATTGTCTACAGCAAAAGTAGTTTCAAGCTTTATATTTATTTTTTTTATAGAATTATTACTTAAGTTTTTAATAGAAAAAAATAATAATTGCTTTTGTCCAATTTTTATTATGTTATTTTCTAATTTTACTTCAGAAACACTTATTTCTTGCTGTATACTAGGTTTATCTAAAGAATATGGCTCAATATATGAAAAAAACAATATGCCAAAGCATAAAAATATGCAAAATAACTTTTTATACATAAATATACTCCCAGTAAATAAAAATTTATTAACTATATTTATATATATTAACATATTTTTAGTATTAAATCATTATTTTATTAAATTTTTATTAACAAAATAATAAAATAATTGATTTTTTTACTTTTTTAAGTATAAATAATGTCATAATGCGATAAAAAATTTTATTTTCCTATAATAATTATTAAAATATTGTTATGAATTTAAATTTATAATTTTACATAGGAGGAAAAAATGAGCAAAATTAGTTTACCAAATAATTATGAGAATATAGATGAAAATGAAATAAAAAAAATAGAAGGTGGTGCTGACGGAGACACTGTTAATAGCACATTTATAGAGCCGCCAATGCTTACTTCAGAGACTACTTCTGCACAAAATGGAGTTTCAAATAACAACCCATCAATTTTATCAAATTTATTTTCAAGCCTTGCACCAGTACTTCAACCACTTGTGACTAGAATTAGCACTTCAATAGGAAATGGTGTGACAAATTTAATACAATCTTTCTTTTCAAATTTATTTAATCGCTAAAAAGGGGCTGTCGCACTAAGGATTAAAAACCTTAGTGGATCCAGCCTCCTTTTACATTTATTTAAACAAATTTTATAAAGCTAATTAAAGTCTAAAAAATATGGTATTTTAAGCACACTTAATAGACCTTCAAAAAAAGGTCTT
>JAVBPD010000090.1:0-48733 GCA_031549885.1 Clostridiaceae bacterium | reverse complement strand
TTTGAATTTCCAAATATTCTTCTGAAAAAGGTTCTACTTCAATTTGCTCAAATTTAGGTCTGCGAGGATCATTTTCCACATATTTTTCAGGAAGAAGGTCATCTCCTTGATTTATTATCATTTTTGGTTCTGGTTTTATTATTTTTTTCTTTTTTGCCATAACATATACTCCTTTAAAATTTTTTTAAATTCTATTAAACAAAAGGCCTCATAGTTTAATCCTATGAGGCGTTACTTTATATTATTTCTTCAGTTGTTGTTATTTTTACTGCTGTGGCTAGTTTATTAAAAGCTACTCCGTTTTTAGACCCTCTTTTTTCTATAATTTCATCTGCCAATGCATTTATTTCAGAAGGACTTGCATCAGCTTTAACATCTTTTATTACTACATTTGTTTTTTCACCGCTTGTTAATTCAAAAGTGTATTTTATGCTTATTTTATCCATCTTACTCCTCCACTAAAAGATATGAAACATCATGTCTTATTTCTTTTGGGCTTTGAAATAAAATGTTTCCTATACTTGTTCCTAAGCTGTATAACTCTTCTTCTGTGCTATCCTCTGGAATAAAGCTAAAACTTTGGCTCTTTTTTAACACTTTACCTTCATCTGAGAGCATCTCATAAGACAATGATAAATTGTTTGTTTTTATAATTTTATTAATCATCTGTAATATCCTTTTCACAATTATTAATATTTATTGTACAGTTTATAATATTCATAAATTATAGTAATTGTTACAAAATCACAAAATTATTATAAAACTTTAAAGAATATAATAGAAAAGAATCTAAATATCTAAAAACTAACAACAATTTAACTCTTTTAATACTATAAAAATTAGTTATATTCCTATTAATGCACTTTAAAAGAGCGTTTCTAAAAATAAATTAGAAACGCTCTTTTTAAAAATTGTTTATTTAATCTTCAATTCTTTTTTTAAAGCTTTAACAAGCAAGGCAGAAAAGTTTATATTTTCTTTTTCTGCTTTTTCATTAAGCCATGATGGGATTGATAAATTTTTTCTAACTGTTCGATTTTCTAAAGAACGCCTGTAAGCATCTATGTCCACATCAACAAAGGTTAAAAGTTCATCCTCTTTATGTTTAAGCATAAAAGACGGTTCTTTAAATTTCTGATTTAAGTCTTGTTTAGTCACTATAATCAGTGAAATAGCATCCCTTGCCATTTCAATAGCATTTAACAAGTCAGTTCCTTGTGTATTTATTTCTAAATCTGGAATAGATACAAGCATATATTTATTAGATTTTGAAATTAAAACAGGGTAAATATATTTCACTTCAATTCTCCTCTTTTTATAGAAGCAACATCAAATTATGTTGTTCCTCTTTAAAATCTCCTTAGCCAGTATTTCATCTATTTCTCTTTGCCTTGATATTGGCTCAATTCGTATACTATCTGTATATATATCATGATTACCACCAGGTCTTAGATAATACCAGCCATTTTTTTTAAGCTTTATTATCAAATCCCTCCTCTTCACTAAACGCCTCCTCGCACTTATATTATACGCAAATTATGCGCATAAGTCATCATTTTTATGCGCATAATTTGTGTATAATTAATAATAAATATAGCATATAAAACCCTTTTTAAGGTTTTATATGCTTATTTATTTATTCAGTCATAAATGTTATAACTCCAAAATCCTTTAATTCTTTAAAGCTATCCTTTATATCTTTAGTTTCAATCATCTGGAGTGTGTAGCAAATCTCTGAGAATCCTGATAAATCCATCTTAAAATTTGTTTCCCATGTATTGTTCATTATCCAAGAATACACATCTCTTTTATTGTTTTCCTCTTTATTATTGCAAAGTACAATTGGATGGTGCTTTAATTGGCCCATATAAATAAGTGGTGCATCTTTTGTTTGAATTAAAATGGAATTGTCCTTAGATTGATACACTAATCCATTGTCAATTAAATAATATTCCATACAACTTCCTGGAATCTGATCAATACCTGGCCTCATTATAGCATCGCTTTTATCCACATAAAGCTCTGCGTTTAAGTTGTTTAAAGTAAGTGGCAAATGTATGCTCTCAATATCCATAGAAATCTCTTTTGCTATTTTATATTTAAAATCTATTTTAGGAAGGTTTTTATATAGCTTTATAATCACAGAGCTATAATAAGTCCCTTCTAATTTAAATTCAAGTTCAACTGTAGTAAATATTGGTCCCTTATCTAAAACTTTAATATTTGTAAGTTCACCAATATGTTTTTTTGCATGAAGCCCTCTTATATTTCTTCCAATTAGCCTTCTCTCTTCATACACATCTGTTCTAATTTCAGTGTTTTCATAAATTGGAGTAAAAAATGCGCTGTCCCCTTCTTTAAGCATCTCAACTCCTTCTATTTTATTATAAAAGCTTGTAATTCCTTTTCCAATTTCGTAAGAAATTTTAAAATAATCATTTTCTATGCCATAAGGGAGAGTATATGTTATAGGATCAAATTCATTTACAATATCCCTTACTCTCTCAGAGCCAGTATAGCAAGCCCTAGTATTAGAAACTTCTGGCATAGCCATTACTTCTTCAAAGCTGTAGATTTTCTCTTCAAATGGCCCAAAGGTATCTAAAAAGCTTATGAGCACTCCTCTAGGATGAGATGACATTTGCGCATTTAAAACCTCATTAGTCTTTAAATTAGTCACCTTAACTCCAGAGTATTTCCAAACCTCAATATAAAATTCTACAAGCCTAGTTTTTTCTTCATCTGATGTATTTATAGCTTTTATCTTTCCATTTAAATCATAATATCTAAGCTTATCACCCATTTTATGGCATATGCGATTTAAATTCTTAGCCGATGCTTCGTGAGCTTTTGAAGCGTAACTTATATTTCTTGTATCAAGGTTTAAAACCATAGTATCATATGGATTTGTTATGGTAGAAGAGTGTCCCCAAGTGTGCTCAGCAAATAAAAGCATGTTGTCTTCAGCTTCCCTTTTAAACTTCTCAATTCCATTATATCCACGCTTTTCAAAGATATTGCAAAGATGATACATCCTTTGAGCTTCTTTATAATGTTTAACAGCATAAGGGGTGCTTCCAACTCCATTTGACCACCAATCTGTTAAATCTCCTTTATATGTTGGAATATCACCTAGCTTACCCTTTATCTTTTCATAAAATTCATCTACAGTTACCATTTCAAGAGTTACTTCATTTCCATAAAGCTTGTTAAATCCCTCTATGGTTCTTAATATATCAATATTTGGTGGAGCATTATCGCTAAATACGCCAGAAACACAAGATGGAATAAAATCATAAACATATCCATATTCTGTACATTGGTTTAAATAATTATCTATATTTGTTTTTAGTATCTCTAAATGGCTTGTAGGTTTATTTTCTTTTCCAAAATAATTCTCTGTCATAAAGTTTACATTTTTATTAAACAGTAGCCCTAAAGCATTTCCTAAATTGTAATGCTCTCCACTAAACACTAAAAGCTTTTTGCCCTCATCATTTTGCCAATAATAAGGCTTTTGATTTTGATAAAGAGGGTACATTCCATGATGGGTGTGAATATTTGTAAAGAAAAACTCTATGCCATTATCTATGAGAACATCTAAAGTCCCTAAAGATATGCCGTTAACATCAGCATTCATAGCAGTCTTTACTTTAATGCCTTCTTTTGAAAAAATATCCACCATTTCTTTTGTCCTCTTATTTAAAACTTCTTTATCCACTAAATCTGAAAAATTTAAATAAGTTGCTGATATTCCTATATTGTTTGATTTAATCATTTCAAATAAATCTTTTTTTTCTTCCTCTGTGGCTTCTTCTAAGAACTTTTCAACACAAAAATAAGTTTCACAATTCCATTTAAAATTTTTGTTATTTGTGTTATCTTTGTACCCGTCCTTTGCAATTTTAGTTGCAGTCTTAATATAGTCAATATGATTATAAATTATCTTTTCCTGTAAATCTGTATAACCAATATCAGTATGTGAATGATGAATGATATACATGGTCCATTTTCTATCTAACATGTTTTTTATTTCCCCTTTTACAAATGTAATTCTAAATGATTTTTACCTGTTAATTTTCTCGTCATAAAATCAGGTTGTCCTCCACCAATATAGAGCACAATACTTTCTAAATCTAAAACTTCAATATTAAGGTCAATGCATTTTTCTTCTTTTGCCATAAATTTAACTCTTTTATAAGCGCAAAGCTCATGCCTTTTTTCATTTTTTAAATAAACTTGCACAACTTCATCAGAAACTATAGAGCTTTTATTACAAACTTTAACTTGTATATCTATAATAGTTTTATTGTTTTCTCTTTTCTTGTTTAAAACTTTTGCCTGCTTATATTCAAAATCTGCATAGGATAATCCATAGCCAAAGGGATAAAGTACATTATCGCAATCTACATATAGGTAAGTTCTTCCTTCCATAGAATAATCTTCAAAGCTAGGCAGTTTATCTGAATCCTTATAAAAAGTAACAGGCAATCTCCCACTAGGGCTATATTTTCCAAATAGCATTTCTGCTACAGCCTTTCCGCCTTCAGCACCAGGGTAAAATACTTGCACAATTGCTTTAATTTTATCCTCTTCAATGGATAAATCAATTGCACTTCCAGAAATATTTACAAGCACTAAATTAGGATTAACTTTAGCAAGCTTTTGAATTAACCTCTCCTGGCTTTTAGGCAAATGTAAATCCTTCTTATCAGCCCCTCCATAAGGGTTATTGCTATCGCCTTCTTCACCTTCCATTATAAAATCAAGGCCAAGGCATAAAATTACCATATCACAATTTTCACAAAGCATAATAGCTTCGCTTATCCTATCATCCACTTCTCCCATTACGCAAGGTTCTACAAAATCCCTATACATATGGCAACCTTCAGAATAATGAACATCTATTCCTTCTTTCCCTGCTTCTTCAAATATGCCTTCTAAAATTGTAATATAATTCTTTGGAGTTCCTGTATAATTGCCTATAAGCGCATTTCTTGAATTTGCATTAGGCCCAATTACTGCTATGCTCTTTATTTTTTCCCTTTTAATCGGCAGCATATTATCTTCATTTTTTAAAAGCACCAATGATTTTTTAGCAACCTCTATGGCAAAATTTCTATTTTCATCTGTGGCAATGTCTTTAAAGCCTAAATCATCAAAAGGTGTTTTTTGCCCTTCTAATGTACCAAGCTTAAGCCTTGTTAAAATAAGCCTAGTTACGCTAACATCAATTTCTTCTTCAGTTATAAGCCCTTTATTAAATGCTGCAAGTAGGTTTTGAAACATGTGACCACAATTTAAATCACAGCCTGCCTTAACAGCTAAAGCTGCTGATTCATCTGCAGAATGGGTTACTTTGTGAAAGTTATGAAAATCTGATATAGCGCCACAATCAGAAACCACATAGCCATCAAATCCCCATTCTTTTCTTAAAATATCATTTAAAAGCTTTTTGCTTCCACAGCAAAGTTCTCCATTTATGCTGTTATAGGCTCCCATAATACCCTCAACTTCAGCTACTTCTACAACATGCTTAAAGGCTTTAAAATATATATTGTTTAAATCATCTAAAGAAACCTTTGCACAAAAGCCATGTCTTCCTTCCTCTGGCCCGCTATGAACTGCAAAATGCTTAGCACAAGCTGCAGCTTTTAAAAAACATTCATCTTCCCCTTGTATCCCTTTAATAATTGATTCACCCATGGTCTTTGTAAGGTAAACATCTTCACCAAAAGTCTCATGGCCTCTTCCCCATCTAGGATCTCTAAAAATATTTATATTAGGAGCCCAAAACGTCAAGCCTTTATATAACCCTCTATCCCCTCTTTTTCTTGCCTCGTTGTATTTAGCTCGACCTTCTTTAGAAATTATTTCTCCAACTCTATAGATCATCTCATTATCAAAGGTAGATGCTAGTGCAATTGCTTGAGGAAACATGGTGGCTACGCCAGCTCTTGCAACTCCATGTAGTGCTTCATTCCACCAATTATAAGAAGGAATATTTAATCTCTCTATTTCTATTGCATAATGCTGCATCTGAGATATCTTTTCAGTAAGTGTCATTTGAGATACTAATTCTTTAGCCTTTTTTTTATAATCTTCAATTATATTTTTATTCATTTTCGCCTCTAATTAATTAAAGGGGTCTTTTAGTAACCCCTTAATTATTATATATTTTTATAATTTTGAATTATTTTTTATAAAGTCAATTAATTCATCTACTTGAGTGTAGCAAATTCCTGTTACAGTGTCTGCACATCCATAGTAGATTGCTATTCTTCCAGTTTCTTTATCTGAAAGGGCAGCACATGGAAATATTACATTTGGCACATCTCCTACACATTCATATAACTTTTGAGGAGACAATAAATAAGGTTCAGTTCTATATTTTACTTTCCAAGGCTCTTCTAGATCTAAAATAGAAGCGCCAAAGCTATAAACATAACCATTGCAAGATGTTAAAACTCCATGATAAAATAATAGCCATCCTTCAGTGGTTTCAATTGGCACAGGACCTGCGCCAATTTTAGTAGATTGCCACCATCCCCTTGGTCCCATAACATGCCTATGCTTTCCCCAATAGATTAAATCTTGCGACTGGCTAAAGAATATATCTCCAAAGGCTGTATGCCCTGTATCGCTGGGGCGGCTAAGCATAGCATATTTTCCATTTATTTTCCTTGGAAATAAAACTCCATTTCTATTGTAAGGTAAAAATGCATTTTCTATTTGGTAAAAACTTTTAAAATCATAAGTATATGCAATACCTATTGTTGGACCGTGATAGCCATTGCACCATGTAACATAATATCTATCTTCTATAAAGCATACCCTTGGATCATATCCATACTCAAATTTTCCTATTTCCTCATCATTGCATATAAATTTAATGGGTTCTTCATCTATAGTCCAATTTATGCCATCTTTGCTAAAACCAGCGTGTAAAAGCATCTCTCTTCTTTTATCATCACAACGAAAAACACCAGCAAAGCCATTACTATATGGTACCACTGCACTGTTAAAAATGCTATTGCTCCTTTTTATGGCATCTCTTTCTATAATTGGATTTCCGTCATGTCTCCATAAAACATCAGTTGAGCCATCTTTTCTGTCTTGCCATGGTATATTAGGCAGATTTCCTGAAATAATCATATTTAACCCCTTTTAAACGTTATTTATTTAAAAACGCATCTACTTGCTTTTGAACTTCTTCAGTAACCTTTTGAAATCCAGCTTCATCTAATTTTTTATTAAATTCTGCAAGTGTGCTCTCTGTATCAGTTGAACCAGTTTGAAGAAGTGGTTCATATTGCTTTCTTAAATTGCTTATATTTGCAAGCTCTGTCTTTATTGAATCAGTATTAATATCAAGTCCAAGCAGTGGAGAGCGCAAAGCTTCTGAATTTTGCTTTTTAAACTCATCCCACTTGTCAAGAGGTTCCCCTTCTACTGTATATGTGTTAAATAAATTTCCTAAAGCAAATGTAGGAACTAAATAATTATTTTGACCTGCATCAGTTCTCTTTAATTGACCCTTATCTGTTAAATCATAATGCACCCCTTCAATTCCATAGTTAACTAAATTATGAAGTTTGCTATCAGTATTTAAAGCTTGTAAAAATTCAACAGCTTTATCAGGGCTTTTGCTATTTTTATTTACTGCCATCATGGATCCTCTTGTAGAACTAGTTGTTACAATAGGAGTAGTCATTTGAGTGGCTGAAATATCAAATCCAGAATCGTTTGACCATGTAACTTCTGCATAAGGCTGCCCATCTCCAAAGCTAACTGCAAATACTTCACCTTTTGTCATAGTGCCTTCTTTAGTAGCAGCATCAGGATTAATGTACCCTTTTGTAAAATAATCTCTCATAGTTGTAATATATTCTTTCATATCTTGAAGATCATACATATTTACTACTTTACCTTTGTTATCCCCTTCAATTTGAACAGCTAAAGGATAGTCATAACCTAGTATATAATCATATGGTCCTCTATATGCTCTATCTGCAAAATCCATAAATGGTGTTATACCAGATTCATTATCCTTAACTTGTTGCAATAAAGGCTCTATATCTTTTATGTTCTTTACTGTATTTATATCAAAGTTATATTTTTGAATTAATTCTTTATTGAACATATACATTGGAATTTGAGCAATTTCCTTTTGTGTTGGAACTGCATATATTTTTCCATCTACTTTAGCCCCATCCCAAAAACCTTGATCAATAGCATTTTTTAAATCTGTAAATTCAGGTTTATCAAGATATGGATCAAGCTCTAGAAAAGCTCCTTTTCTAGCATTGGATAGATAGTCATTTGCCCAAGCACATGTAAAGATAAGGTCATAATCTTCACCAGAGTTTACAACTACTTGAGCTTTCTTGTCAAAATCACCAAAATCAGTAAACACTATATCTAATTTTACACCAAGCTTTTCAGCAGTGTATTCATTTATAGCATCCTGCACTTTGCTTTGATCAGCAGGTGGTGCTCCAATAAAATAAGCCTTCAATGTAACTGCATTGCTTGTGTTTTGTGCGCTTGTTTCTGATTCTTGAGAAGTCTGTGCAGTTGTGTCAGAAGTTGCTGTTGAACCTGTGCTCCCGCCGCCACAACCTGAAAAACTCATCAACATAGAACAGCCTAATAATAATGATAAAATCTTCTTTAATTTCATAAATATTACTCCTTTTTTGTTTAATTTTAATAAATTACTCTTTAACAGCCCCTAGGGTTAATCCCTGTACAAAATATCGTTGAAAATAAGGATAAGCTAAGGCAATGGGCAGAACCACAATAACTACAACAGCCATTTTCATAGTGTCGGCTGGTATGGAGGATGCTATTTGAGAAATATCAGACCCTAATTGTGATCCCATTTGTTTGAGAAAGTTAGTTGTGTTATCCATCTTTATAAGCAAATATTGAATTGGAATTTTTCTAGGATTTTCTATAAATAACATAGCATTAAACCAATCATTCCAATAATTTAATGTTAAAAACAAAGAAATAGTTGCGATTCCTGGTTTTGCTATAGGGGCTACAATTTCAAAAAATATTCTAAATTCACTAGCTCCATCTACTTTTGCAGATTCAATTATAGAATCTGGAATAAAGTTTTGGAAAAAAGTCCTTAAAATAAAAATATAAAAGGGACTCATAGCAAGAGGAAGAATAAGTGCAAAAATACTATCCTTAAGACCTAAAAATCTTGAAACTACAAGATAAAAGGATACAAGACCTCCTGAAAATAACATTGGAAATAAAGCAATACTTGTAAACAGCTTTCTATATTTAAATGTCTTCCTTGAAATCACATAAGCATATGTTGACATTAAAAGCGTTCCTATTATAGTACCCAATATCGTTACTACAATTGAAATTCCAAAGGAAGAAAAAATATTGCCTGCATTTTTAAAAATATAGCTATATGCTGATATGCTAAAGCTTTTAGGTAAAAAACTATAACCAAATTTATTGATGGATTCTTGACTAGTAAATGATATAATTAAAACAAAAATCATAGGTAGAATCATAATTAAAGATATAAACACAAATAGCGCATTTAAAATAATATTAGATGCTCTAGTGATTTTTAAAAAATCATTTTCATTTTTGATTTCCATTTTTAACTCCTTTCATATTAAAATAAAGCACTATCTTTATCTATTCTTCTTATGATTAAATTTGAAACAACAACCAATATAAACCCTATAACAGACTGAAATAAAGCAGCAGCTGCACTCATTCCAATTTCTCCAAGCCCAGTCATAGCACGGTATACAAATGTATCTAAAGTTTGTGTTACATTAAATAATGCACCTGAATTTCTTGGAACTTGATAAAAAAGTCCAAAATCAGAGTTTAAAATCTTTCCAACTGCTAATATGAGTAAGATAATTGTTACAGGTTTTAAAAACGGCAATGTTATATACCAAATTTGCTTTAATTTACTTGCTCCATCTAACATAGCAGCTTCATAATAATTTTTATCAATTGATGATATAGAAGCTAAATACATTACAGTTCCATATCCTAGGCTTTTCCAAACATTTAAAAAAATGATGATATAAGGCCAATAAGATTGTTCAAGGTAAAAATTAATCATTGACCCTCCATGTGACTGAATGACTTTGTTTATTAGCCCCTTTGTAGGATCTAAAAAAGCAAGTACAAAATAACTTACAACTACCCAAGATAAAAAATAAGGAAAAAACATTATGCTTTGATAAGTTTTTGCTAATTTCTTGCTCCACAATTCGTTTAGTGCAATGGATATGGCAATTGGTATTAAAATAGATAAAATGATGAATACTAAATTGTACAAAATTGTATTTCTTAAAAATATAATTGTGTCGCTTGAAGAAAATAAAAATTTAAAATTTCTAAATCCCACCCAGTCGCTTTGTAATAAGCTTGTGATAAATCCTCCTTTAAATATTTTAAAATCCTTAAAGGCAATTATAATGCCACCTAAAGGAAGATAGCTAAACAAAATAAACCAAATAAGCCCGGGAAGAGCAAGTAATAGTAATTCTGAATTTTTTTTAAGATTTTCAAATTTTTTCTTCACACCCTTTTCGCTCCTTGCAAGATAAGATTAAAATGTAAAAATATTAGTAACATATTAATTTAAAAACGTAAATCAAAATGTAAATTATTTTTATGATTTGTGATTTATTTTTATAATAATATATGTTGTATACTTTTACAATATGTTTGTTAAAAAAAAATATTTTTTTACTTATGTTGCTAAAATGTATTCATTTAGTTTACAATATAAATATACAAGTTTACAATCTAGTTTTCTAATGAGGTGTACAATATGAAATCCATAAGTATAAGTGATATTGCTAGTAGTTTAAACATTTCTAGAAATACAGTTTCAAAGGTTTTAAATAATAGAGGACATGTTTCAGATGAAACAAAAGAAAAGATTATAAAAAAAGCTGTTGAATCAAATTATAAAAATTTAAGCAATGATATTATAAATAAATATAATGAATTTAATAAAAAAAATAATTGCATATCCGTTATAGCCATTTGTCCAGAGTTCTCAGATTTTTGGACAAGAATCATAAACAGCATTACATCAGAACTCAATAAAATAGATTGTCCTGTAGTTTATAATTTTTTAATGAGATCTGAAGAGTCAAATTTTAAACTCCCTTTTAATGTTACAAATGGGCAAATTACAGGGATAATAGTAATTAATTTATATGACACATCAGCAATATGTAAGATTTCAGAAACAAATATACCTGTTGTTTATCTGGATGTTCCGGTTCATACCACAACTGAAGACGCTAACGGGGATATTATCTTATTAGAAGGCCAAAATAGCATTTTTAAAATCACAAAAAATTTGCTAAATAAAGGATTTAGAAAACTAGGGTTTATAGGAGATATAACTTACAGCCAGACTATATATGAAAGATGGCTTGGATTCATTCGTGCTCATGAAGATTTTGGAATAAAATCAAACATAGATTATTGCTTATTAAAAAGCGACATGTTGCATTTATATCAAGGAGATGAGATTCACACATTTTTAGAAAATTTACCTAGCCTTCCTGAGGCTTTTGTGTGTGCAAATGACTTTATAGCTTATACTGTCATTCAAAAGCTTAAGCTAAAGGGAAAAAATATGCCTGAAGATATTATGGTTACAGGATATGATAATGTAAATATACCTCTTGTTTCAGACAATATAGCTTTAACAACTGTAGATGTTAATACAACACTTCTTGGAAAAAGATTAGTTGAACAAATTCTTTGGAGGATAAATAATCCTTCAAGACCTTTTGAAACCATTAGAATTAGCACAAGAGTAATAATGAGATTTAATTAAACTAATTTAAAACAAAAGTTCTCATTTTTTTGAGAACTTTTTGTATATTTATAAGCTAAATAATTTTAACTCTATTAAGTTTTCGCTTTGGTGCAACTGGATTTGAGTTGCTATAACCCACTGTAACAAGTGCAACTAATTGACCTAAGTTTTCGCCAAATTCTCTTCTTACTTCATCTTCAATAGTTCTTATTCCTGAAATCCAGCAAGTAGAAAGACCACTTTCATATGCTAGGAGACAAAAGTTTTGTATGCAAGCTGAAGCGCTTTGAACCATATCAATGAAGTAATTTTCTCCATATTCCTTGTTGAGAAATACCAAGACAGATACTGGCGCATTCCCCAATGAATTCATAAACAAATTAGTATCTATTACCACCTCTGGATGAGATTTAAATCTTTCAGAAAGCTTTGGGTTAAGTCTAATAGTAGCTTCTTTCATAAGATTAAGGAGCTTACCCTTATTTTCTTCGCTTTTTACAACAACAAAAAACCAAGGTTGTACATTCATAGCAGATGGTGCAAAGCATGCGTTTTCAATAATTTCTGTTAATAGTTCATCATCAATAGGTTTAGAATTATATTTTCTTATACTTCTTCTTAAAGTAATGGCTTTTTTAAGTTCCATTTTATTTTCTCCTAAATACTATTTAATATGATCTAAAATAAACAATATCATCTTTAGTGATCATATGCAATTTATTAATCATAGCAAGATGATAAAGGTGTGAAAATGCTTCTCCTGTGGCAAATAACTTTTGGGACCATGGAAATTCATCAAAATTTTTGTAAGACAAACTCCACTGCATTTTGCTTGCTACTTCCTGAGCATTCATAGCAGATGTACCTAAAATATCAATTATATTTTTCATTCGATTTTCATGATGAATTTTTAATTCTGCAATCCTCCCATGGCAATCTAAAATAGGTTTGCGATGGCCAGGCAATACTAAATCCACTTCAAGCTCATCAATTTTTTCAAGGCTTTGAATATAATTTTCTAAGCAATCTTTATTTAACTCCCATAAAGTAATATTTGGGGTGATCTTCCCTAATATATGATCACCTGATAAGAGAAGCCTTTCTTTTTCATCATACAAGCACATATGGCCATCAGTATGTCCACTAGTTTTTATACAGCGAAAGTTATAATTCCCAACCAAAATCTCAAAATTATCTGGTACTATAGTCAAGCAATCTATAGGTGGAGATGAATAGGCGTATCCTGGATGGAGTTTTGGATCACCATTTAAACCTATAGCTGACAAACCGCTAATATTAAAAAAATTTATTACTTTTTTCCAATGATAACTATTTGTTCCTTGCTCAACAATTTCTCCATCTTCTTTGCTCATATAAATTTTAGAATTAGGATTGTGCAAAAAACTTGCAAGTCCTGCATGATCTGAATGCATATGTGTAATAAAAATATCTGTATCTTCTAATTTAATTTTTAAATCATTAAGCGCTTTTGTCATGGCATCATGGCATTCCTCACAGTTAAAGCCAGTATCAACTAAAAGATTTCGCCTGCTCCCTACAATTAAATATGAATTGATTGCTTTTAAAGGGTTTCCTGTAAGTGGTATTTCTATACGAAAAATGTTAGGTTTAATTTGCTCAATAATATTATCCAGACCTTCCTTCATTTTAATTTTAAAAATTTTTTACCTTAAATTGAGATCTAAAATTATATTCATAAATAATTGGAATTTAAGTTTATTATAACACTAATAAACTTATAGTAAAAAGTTCTATGAAAAAATAAAAGAAATGGATTTTTGTTAAGAAATGATTATGATAAAATTTATACATTCAATATTAATGCAGTTTCCCAAAAGCTGATCTGAAAAGATTATCAGGGAGATTTAGTTGGTAATATTATGTATTATCTTTTAAATTTAAGCAATAATATATTTATGGGTAGATGATTATATTATAAATAATTCCAATGAGGATAAATATTTAAATCAATAAGAAGTTTATTGCAATAAATATTCAAAGTTCTAAAAACCAGTAAAGTCTAATTTATGTAAAGCCTAATGCCTTGATAAAATAGTATATAATTGAATTGCTTCTTTACTTATTGATGATTGTAACTAATGTAATGAGGTCAAAGCAACATGAAAATACATAATAAAACACTTAAAATACTTATATTATTAATTTCTATACTAATATTAATTGGAATAACCATGAAAAAAACATTTGCATCAGTGGCTAATCCAATTATTATTGATTATGGCATTGGAAATGCACATACTATCACCTTGGATGAATTTGGAATAATTTGGACTTGGGGTAAAAATGATAAAGGTTGTTTAGGTCATGGTAATACTACAAACTATAATACTCCTAGGCAAATATTAGTTGATGGTAATGGCTTACCTTTGCCCATATTTGTAGATGTAGATGCTGGAGTAGAAGTGTCATTTGCACTTGATGTTAATGGTGATATTTGGTCTTGGGGTGCAAATGGTGAAGGACAATTAGGATTAGGTCAATCTAATGATGTATATAGACCCTTGAAATTGTTTACAAATTATTCAGGGAATCCTCTTCCTAAATTTAAGTCTATAAGGGCTTCTACTAATGTTTTAATGGCAATTGATGTAAATGGATATTTATGGGTTAGTGGTTCTTCTTATAATGGAAGAAATGGAAATGCTGGTATACCTTTAAATGCTTTGAAAAATACAGGTGTTGGTAATATTGCTAGTATAGCTAGGGGTACAGATATTTCAAACTTTGCTGTTACTAAGTCAGGTGAAGTTTATGCTTGGGGAGCTTGTTATTCTTATGATATGGGTCCTAATTTTACTGATGTAGCTGTATACAGTATACCAACAATAGTTAAAACATTAGGAGGTGGCAGTTTACCTTTTGTTAAACAACTCTCAAGTGGAGCGCGTTCTACTGCCATATTAGACGATGTTGGTAATATTTGGACGTGGGGAAATAATGCAAATGGCCAACTAGGAAGAAATACTACTTCAAATACCACTGATGACCAGCGAGCTCTTATTATGCTCACAAAAGGGATGGATAATGGTAGTATTGTAACTCTTCCAGCTTTTAAATTCATTTCACATGGATCAAACTATGTAGTTGCTGTTGATGTAAATGGATTTCTTTGGACTTGGGGAAAAAGTAGTACTTATGAAACGGGGCTTGCTTCTACTTCAGATATATTGCTTCCTACAAAGATTCAGACTTATTTTTACCCATCTGTTGGTACTACTGTGCCAAATACACAAGCGAGCTTTATGAGTGTATGTGCTCATACTACTAATACAGGTACTCCTTATAACTTTAACTTAGCTCTTGATTCCACAGGACACCTATGGGGATTTGGGAATAACAGTACAAGTTACAATTTAGCTAATGTAGGTAGTTCCTATGAAACAGTTCAAAGACCAACACCAATTCAGCTATATCCACCTCAAGCTCCAACTATAAATTCAGCTAATATTGGGGACACAACTATAACAGGAACAGGACTAAAAGGATTTAATATTACTGTTACATTTCCCAATAGTTCAACCGTTAGCACGATTGTACAAGAAGATGGTACATGGTCAGCTTCTGTACCAGTTACAGTAAACTTAAATTCAATGGCTAAGGTTTCTGCGGTGCAAATAAATGCAGGGCTTACAAGTACATCTGCAATAACAACTGTAACCCCATTATCTCAAACAGAAATAATCGATTACGGTGTTGGTGTACATCACACTATTACATTGGATAAATTGGGAAATATGTGGACTTGGGGAAGAAATAGTAACAAGTGCTTAGGTCATGGAAAAAGTGTAAATGATTTGTCATCACCAAAACAGGTTTTATTTGCTATGGATGGATCACTTCTACCAAAGTTCATGGATGTAGATGCAGCATCAGATGCAACTTATGCACTTGATGTTAATGGTAATATATGGTCGTGGGGCAATCCGTTTCATGGGCAATTAGGAATTGGAACAGATATTTCCCAAAACATATTTGCTCCTTTAATGCTGTCTATTGGAGATGGGGGAGTTCCACTTCCTAAATTTAAAATGATTAAATCAGGCTACAATATACTTATGGCAGTTGACTTGATTGGTAATTTATGGATAAGTGGTTATGG
The DNA here is from genome assembly GCA_031549885.1 of Clostridiaceae bacterium. Taxonomy (GTDB): domain Bacteria; phylum Bacillota; class Clostridia; order Clostridiales; family Clostridiaceae; genus WQUF01. The sequence continues at coordinate 32,753 of JAVBPD010000090.1, read as the reverse complement.
AAGTTATAATTTGAATACTGACTTAGGTGCAGCAGATATACTTGCTCTTAGAAATACAGGGCTCTCAAATATAGTAAATTTAGCTGGAGATAATAATACTTGTTTTGCTGTAAATGATCAAGGTCAAGTATACGGTTGGGGAAATAATGGGAGTTATAATTTGTCACCTATGCTTAATAATACTCTTAATTACAGTACTCCAGCTTTAGTTACTACCAGTTTAGGAGGTGCATTACCTTTTGCAAAGCAAATTGCAACAGCTGCAGATACATCAGTTATTTTAGATATTGATGGTAACATATGGACTTGGGGAAATAATGCAAATGCCATGCTTGGCATTGGAAACATTACAAATACCCCTGCGCAACAACAAACAATATCAAAGCTTACATCAGGAAATGATAATGGTTCTTTAGTGACACTACCTAAATTTACTAATATTTCAGCAGGGGCAAATTATGTAATAGCAGTTGATAACAATGGATTTTTATGGACTTGGGGTAATTCTATTGAGATAGGTCAAGGTTCAGGGGGAGTAAGACCTATTCCGACTAAAATTCAAACGTATTCGTATCCTTTGATTGGTTCAATTGTGCCTAATACGCAAACTCGATTTGTAAGTTCGTTAGGGCATTCATTTATTGGGGGAGCTGCCTTTGCTATAGATGTAAATGGCATGCTTTGGTCTTGGGGAAGCAATTCCATATCATTTAACAATACTGGAGTTGATGTGGGATATGCTCAAATTACAAGACCAACTCCACTTAATCAATTTTCAGCATTAACTCCTACTATAAATGAAGTAAATGTGGGTGATGTAAACATTTCTGGAACTGGAGAACCAAACCTTACAGTTACTATTACTTTTACAGATGGAATGACTACTAGAACAACCACTGTGCAATCAGATGGAACGTGGTCCATACCAGTGCCCATAAATATATCTTTAAAGCCATTGGGTAAAATTACTGCAACTCAAATAAATGTTTCAGGTATTAGTGAAGCACAAATAACAAATGTAAAGCCTGTAGGAATTACAGATATTGCTGACTTTGGAGTTGGAGTGCAACATACAATTACTTTAGATAATAAAGGCAACATATGGACATGGGGAAGAAATAATAATGGATGTTTAGGTCAAGGAAATTTGCTTAATTTAGTTGCACCAAAACAACTTATATTGGCATCAGATGACTCTCTTCTTCCAAAGTTTCAAGATGTAGAAGCTGCATCGGATTGTACCTATGCCCTTGATGTTAATGGAGATATTTGGGTTTGGGGAAATCCTTATCATGGGCAGCTTGGAATTGGACCTAATATCTCAGAAAATATTTTAAGACCATTAAGATTGACCTTAGGAAATGGAGGGGTTATACTTCCAAAATTTAGGATGATAAAGCCTGGATATAATGTACTTATGGCTGTTGATTTTTATGGAAATTTATGGATATGTGGCTATGGATTAAATTATCTAAATACTTCTCCTACTGGAACAGATATACTTTCTCTTAAAATGACTGGACTTACAGATGTAATTTATTTAGCTGGTGACACCAATACATGCTTTGCAGTTAATAATTTAGGTGAGCTTTATGGTTGGGGAAACAATTCAAATTATGGTCTATCTCCAGCATTGTCAAGTGGATCAAGTATTAGTACCCCTACTCTTATTAAAACAAGTGGCGGAGGGGATTTACCTTTTGTAAAGTCTATAGGAACTTCTGGAGATGCATCAATTATTTTGGATATTGATGGAAAAATTTGGACTTGGGGAAATAATTCTTGGGCAATGGCTGGGGGAGGAAATAATGATAATACTGCAACATACCAGCAAACTATTAAGGCACTTGTAAATGGAATTGATAATGGATTAACCACATTGCCTGTATTTACATTTATGTCAGCATCTATGACTGATGTAACTTGCATTGATATAAATGGATTTCTTTGGACTTGGGGAACAGGACCAAATTACAATACTGGTCATGGTGATGTACTTACTCGCAATATTCCTACTAAAATCCAAAATTATTTTTATCCTTGTGTTGGATCTGTAGTTTCTAATACTCATAATGCAACAAAATTTGTAAAATCTGAAGGACATCCATTTAATAATGGATGTGTATTAGCACTTGATACAACTGGGCATCTTTGGTCATGGGGAATTAATAATACTTCTTATAACAATACTGGAGTAGATATTTCCTATTCATTGATATGCAGACCAACTCCTTTAGGGCAATTTGCAGCAGTAGCTCCAACATTTAATGTAGTAGGTGAAAATGATGTAGTTATTACTGGTAAGGGAACACCTTTATTGCCTTTGACTGTTACTTTTCCAGATGGTGCTACAACAGCATCAACAATTGTAAATAGTGATGGTACTTGGTCGTTAGATGTTCCAGAGAATGTTATTTTAAAAGGCATGAATAAATTTTCTGCTACTCAAACAAATATAATTGGAACTAGTTCCTTAATGCTAGGGGTAGTAGAAGGGCTTTTAAAATTTAATAATGTGCCTTCATTACTTTCTTTTATGCCTACAAAAATTACCCCATCATTAACCACTATTGGAAGAGATGTTTTTAACTTAGAAGTGTATGACTCAAGAGGGCCAGGAGGTTCATGGAACATAACAGCAACTATTGATTCACCATTAACTTCAACCAGAGGACATTCTCTTCCTAATGCTTTAGTGTATATTGATGAAAATAATGTTATGACTCCTTTAAGTAATATACCTGTTAAAATTTTTAAATATACTACAAATTCAGATAGAGTTATCCCTATTACTTGGAATACAGATAATGGAATTTTACTATATTTAAATTTAACTGAAGCATATGCTAATGAGGAATATGTAACTACCATTTATTGGAATTTATTAGATGCTCCTATATAGAGATAGGTTTTAATTCTAACCTATTTTTTATATTTTCCTATTCTTTAATCAATGTCAAAAACTTAAGCAATAAAGAAAGATAATAAGGTATATAAACAAGATGAGAGGTAAAAAGGGACCTCAAACCTTTCAATACAAAGGAATGTAGGTCCTTATAAAAAGTCATAAATTTGTTATAGAATCATCATAAGTTAAACTTGTATCTCTACCATATTTCATAGTTATTTTTTCATGCATATACTTTTGAGTTTCATTTGATATTCCAGATATATATGTTAATCCTCTATATATATCCTTTTATGTCTTTGTTTATTTAAGAAGAATTTATTAAGTTCTAATTCATGGTATATTTTTAAGATTGCTGCATATCCTAAGTTCTTCCTATTATTTGTATCCTCTTCTAATATCTCATTTCTTAAGAAACTTATTGTTATTGGTTCATTTTCTGCTTTATATTCTTTTGTCATACTTTCAGCAACTTCTTTAAAATGTTCTATTGGATTTTTATATTCTTTTTTCAGTTCATCTAAATATCCAATTGATTTTACTGTTAGTGATTTTGGTTTTTTTGTTTCTGCATCTCTATATCCTCTTACAATTGTTAAATAACTTCTTCCTGTTTTTTTATTGAGTGTTGTTTTTAAATACAATTGTACCATCCTTTGTTGTAAATCCTTTATTTTTGCCTCTTTCACGACATTACATTACGATAAAATGACAAAAAAAATTTTCTTCTATACCATTATAATGCCTGGTATACAAGAAATTATACATGCCTATTTTTTTAGCTACCGTGTCAAACTCACGAGCTTCATAATACTATTACTATTATATTATAGATTTTAATTCTTACTAAGATAATATATACTAAAAATAAAGTTATCTTAATATTGAAAGGGTGTTAATACAATGAATTTTCATGAACTTATCTTACATCAAAGAGAATTCTTTGAAAGTGGTGTTACTCTTAATGTGGATTTTAGGATAAAAATGTTAAAGGCTCTAAAATCCAATATTATGAAAATGGAGGGTGAAATTGCCTATGCTATGAAAAAAGATCTTGGTAAAAGCATATTTGAGTGCTATATGTCTGAAATAGGAATGGCATTGTCTGAAGCTTCGTATATGATAAGGCATTTAAAGAGTTTTTCAAAGGATCGCAATGTTATTACTCCAATTGCACAATTTGCCTCTAAAAGCTATATAAAAAAAGCTCCATTTGGAAATGTTCTAATCATGAGCCCTTGGAATTATCCATTTTTGCTCACTATAGAGCCTTTAATTGATGCTATTTCTGCAGGAAATACCATAATGCTTAAGCCATCAAACTATTCTACCAATACTTCAATTATAATAAAAAAATTAATTGAAAATACATTTTCACCTGAATATGTTGCAGTTGTTACAGGAGGTCGAAATGAAAACAATGAATTGTTAAATGAAAAATTCGACTATATATTTTTTACTGGAAGTAAAGAAGTTGGAAAATACGTTATGAAAAAGGCTTCAGAAAATCTTACCCCTGTAACTCTTGAACTTGGAGGAAAGAGCCCTTGTATAGTTGATGAAGCTTCAAACATTCCACTTGCTGCAAGGCGAATTGTATTTGGAAAGTTCTTAAACTGTGGCCAGACTTGTGTTGCACCTGATTACATATTTTGCCACGAAAATATAAAAGATAATTTAATAGATGAAATTAAAAATGAAATTTTAAAGCAATATGGAAATGATCCTATTTTAAGCGAAGATTATGGAAAGATCATAAATGAAAAGCATTTTACAAGAATTTTAAGTTTAATTGATAAAAGTAAAGTTGTTTTTGGAGGAAGAAGTGATATAAACTCACTTCGCATTGAACCTACTATAATGGACAATGTGTCTTTTGAGGATTCTATTATGCAAGAAGAAATCTTTGGTCCAGTTTTACCTATATTAACTTTTGAAAATCTAAAAGAAGCAGTAAAATCCATAAATAAATTACCACATCCATTGGCATTATATATTTTTTCAAAATCCAAAGAAAATATTTCTTTTGTAACAAAGAGATGCAAGTTTGGTGGAGGATGTATTAATGACACTGTTATACACCTTGCAACAAGCCATATGGGATTTGGTGGAATAGGTGAAAGTGGAATGGGATCATATCATGGAAAAAATGGCTTTGACACATTTTCGCATAGCGTTAGCATTGTAGATAAAAAAACTTGGATTGACCTTCCTATGCGCTATAGACCATATACAAATATAAATAAAAAAATTGTAAAGATGCTTTTAAAATAACTAACAGGACCTATATTAATAGATCCTGTTATATTCCTATTCTATTTTTTCTTTTTCTTCTTTAATTTTAAAATATCCTTCAAATTCTTTTGAAAATCTTCTTGCATAAATTTTTGCATAAAATCTGAAGAAATACTCTTATTTTCATACTCAGCTGCTGTAACTATCTTCATTAAATTAATATAAGCATAAGCTAAAGCTGTTGTTATAATAGATGCTGTTCCACCAGTGATAGTACCACCAATTAATGTCCCAGCACCTGGAATTAATTTAAATAAAGCTGCTACAATACTCTTTCCAGTAAATGTAGCGCCACTTATACCAACTAAAGAAGATACAGCTGCTGTAATAATTGATTTATTTATATTAACACCAAATATACTCGTAATGTGTGCTATCATACCAGCTTGAGATGCTGCAATAATTGGAGCATCAGCAAAAGGTATGGGAGTAAAGCCAATCATAAATGTAGATCCTATATATGTAAGCGCCCATTTTTTAGCTTCCTCGGCTTTTTTTTCAATATAAGCTTTTTGGGCATTGTTAAAAGACCTTTTTACCTCCTCTGGCACAACATCATAAGTTAAAGAAACAAGCTCTTTAAGGCCAAATGGCTTAATAGAAAAACCTTTAAGGTCGTATTGTTTGGCCAAAACCCTTATAAGCCCACTAATATTTAAATTTAAATTATCTATGTAGGATTCTAATTCCTTAGAATTATCCTCATGAATGCATTGGGATAAAACTACTATAACTGGTACAATTTTAGAAAACGCTTCTATCCATTCTATTTCAAAGGATTCAATTCTGTTAGAAAGAGAATTTATCATATACCATATAACATGAACATGATCCTCAATATTTATAAAAGAATTCATTTTATTAATTTCATCTAATATTTCTTTTTTTACAACTTCTTGAGACTCATGAGAAAGTTCAATGCCCTTTGTGTCATATAAATTTACAGGAACTCCCTCTTTAACAAGCTTTTTAATATGTTCTGTAACAGGAGAACCTATGCCAGTTTTTGCAATGTCTTCTCTAAATATATTATTTATCAATGTGCTCTTTCCGACACCAGTCTTACCTACAATCATTATATTAACAGGTTTTAAACTTTTTATCTCTTGATTAGTTTTATCAAATACTGTCTTTATAATATCATTTAACTGCATAGCATCACCTCATTTTAATTCTAACATATGTTTAATTATATACAAAACAAATTCTACATGTTAAATCAATATTATACTCAATGTAAAATTTTACCACTAATATTTTATACTATATGGCACAAACTATTTTTGAAATCAAATTTAGGAGGTTAATTATGAACACATCTTCAAAGGAAATAGAAGCAAACAATTTAAAAGTAATTAAAGATCAAATGGAAGCGGAAGCCATACTGTCAAAAAAATACAAAAATATGGAAAGTCAATTTCAAGATAAAGAAATTCAGCAATTATGTTGCAATGCTGGCGACATACATAAAGGCAATTTACAATCTTTAAAAACTTATCTAGATAGTCATAATTAGGAGGAATATACATGCAAGATAAAGATATGATGCACGATCTATTAAATTCAGAAAAATATATAATTTCAGGTTATAGCACAGGAATGACTGAAACTTCATGTGAAAACTTAAAAAAAACTTTAATGGAAAATTATCAAAAGGTTCAAACATTGCAATATAATTTGTTTAACACTATGAATCAAAAAGGTTGGTATCCAACAAAAGATGCAGACTCAAAAGAAGTTCAACAGGTAAAAGATGATGCGTCTAAGCTTTTAAGTGAACTTCAATAGTAAAATTCTAGATTTTTAAAAAGTTTTAGGCCATTGACATCTAAAAAAATAGTATCAATGGCTTATTTTTTCATGAAATTATTTAAGTGTTTTTAGACTTAACTTTGATCTGATTTCTTGCTTTCATAAAAACTCTTTGCAGCAGATATAGTTTCTAATGTATCACCTAGTTGAGTAAATAAGGCAGCCAAGATCTCAATTTCATCATCTTTTAATTCTTTAGACAAAGCCATCGCTAAAGCATATGTGGATAATACAAGGTTGTCTGCAAAATGCATATTACTCACCCCCTAATGTATTATTATATGAGTTTTTTTAATAATGATTTATTAAAAAAATAAGCTTTAAAATCTTAATCTTAAGACTCTAAAGCTTATTTAGGTCATTTCTAGGTGTATATTCTAATCTTTTCAATTCTATTTTTATCAATTTCTTCAATTATGAATTTAATGTTTTCAAAACTAACTTCTTCATTTTTTTCAGGAAATCTACCTAATATTCCAAGAACAAAACCGCCAATAGAATCAAATTCTTCAGATTCCATTTTAGTTCCAATTAAATCATTTAAATCATCTATTCTGACGCTTCCGTTTACAAGATATTCATCTTCTTTAATTACCTTTATTCCTAAATCTTCATCTTCATCATATTCATCAGAAATATCACCAACTATTTCTTCAACAATATCTTCCATAGTTATAATTCCAACAGTACCGCCATATTCATCGAGCACAACAGCCATATGGTTTCTATCTCGTTTCATTTCATTGAAAAGATGGCTAATTTTTTTAAATTCATAAGTATAAGTTGGTTCTCTCATGTACTTATCTATTGTAAAATCTTTAGAAATATTGTTTGCAAATAAGAAATCTTTAACATTTAAAATACCAATTATATCATCAATGGTATCCCTATATATGGGAAACCTAGAAAACTGCTCTTCTTTAATTATCTTTAAAACTTCTTCATAGTTTTCTTCTACATCTATAGCTACAATATCAACTCTTGGGACCATAATGTCTTTAACGAGGTTATCACCAAATTCAAAGACATTGTAGATCATCTTCTTTTCTCCTTCTTCAAGTACTCCTTCTTCTTCACTTACATTTACCATGGTTTTAAGCTCGTCTTCTGTAATAAATGGCTCTGTTTGAAATTTATCTCCACCAAGAAGTTTAATAAATAAATTTGAAAATAATGTTATAAACTTTACAATTGGCAATAAAATATAAGTTGTTATATTTATCATTGGAGCAACTGCAATAGATATTTTTTCTGAATTCTTAGCAGCAATAGATTTAGGTGTTATTTCTCCAAAAACTAATATTAAAAAAGTCATAAGCCCTGTAGCTATTCCTACTCCAAAGGAAGATGACATATTTATTGCGATGGATGTAGCAAGGGATGAAGCTGCAATATTTACCATATTGTTACCTACTAAAATAGTTGCAAGTAATTTATTTGTATTGCTAAGAAGCTTTTGAACATTGCTTACTCCTTTTACATTCTCCTCTATCATATGTTTTAGCCTTATCTTACTTAAACTCATCAATGCTGTTTCAGAGGCAGAAAAAAAAGCTGATAAAATCAAACATACAACTAATACTACAATTTGCCAGACGGCAACACCATCCAAAAATACCACACTCCTTAAAAATTAAAACAAAGAATAAACTAATTTTGATTATAGCATATTTAAAATAAAAATCAATTTTATTTCACTTTATGCATAATAATAAATATCTACAATTAATTATTTTATTTATTAAATTTACAATAATTTTCTTATATCTTGTATTTTATCTAATTTTTCCCAGGCAAATTCAGGCTCATTTCTCCCAAAATGTCCATAACTTGCTGTTTTTCTATATATAGGCGATCTTAAATTTAGATTTTTTATAATAGATGCTGGAGTTAATTTAAAAACTTTGTCTATAATATCTATAATTTTTTCATTTTGGATCTTACCAGTATTAAAAGTGTCTACAGAAATGGATACAGGTTTTGCAACTCCTATAGCATATGCAAGCTGTATTTCTAATTTATCTGCAACACCAGATGCAACTAAATTTTTAGCTACCCATCTTGCTGCATAAGCTGCTGATCTGTCAACTTTTGTTGGATCTTTTCCTGAAAATGCCCCACCGCCGTGCCTGCCAAATCCACCATAAGTATCAACAATAATCTTTCTTCCTGTAAGACCTGAGTCTCCATTAGGCCCTCCAATTACAAACCTTCCTGTTGGATTTATTAGATATTTTATATTGTTATCTATTAGATGACTTGGTATTACAGGTTTTATTACATATTCAATAATATCTTGTTCTATTTTTTCATGTGTAATCTCAGGGTCGTGTTGAGAAGATATTACAACAGTGTCCACTCTAATTGGCTTGTTATCTTCATATTCTATGGTAACTTGAGTTTTGCCATCAGGTCTTAAATAACTTAAGGTACCATCTTTTCTAACCTCTGAAAGTTTTTTTGAAAGCCTATGAGCAAGAGCTATAGGCATAGGCATGTATTCATCTGTTTCATTGCATGCAAAACCAAACATAATGCCTTGGTCGCCTGCTCCAATGGTTAAATCTCCATTTTTTTCTCCAATTTTTTCTTCAATAGATTTATTTACTCCTAAAGCAATATCGCAAGACTGCTCATTTAAGGAAGTTAAAACAGCGCATGTGTCTGCATCAAACCCAAACTTTGCTCTAGTATATCCGATTTCTCTAACAGTATCTCTTGCTATTTTAGGAATATCCACATAGCAATTAGTTGAGATCTCTCCCATTACTAAAATAAGCCCAGTACAAACAGCTGTTTCACAAGCTACCCTAGAATTAGGATCATTTCTCAATAATTCATCTAATATGGCATCAGATATTTGATCGCACATTTTATCAGGATGCCCTTCGGTAACTGATTCTGATGTAAATAATTTTTTCATTTTCTTCTCCTTCCAAATAAAAAATCTCTTCAAATAAGAAGAGATTTTGTTAAAATCGCAGTTCCTCTTATCTTGCAGATAATCTGCAGGAATTAGCACCTTGTTTAAACTGGTTGCTGGGTTTCACAGGGCCCTTTCCCTCCACCTCTCTTGATAAGAGCTATATTAAGTTTTAAAATTAAAAAAGATACTTTAAAAAGCATCTTTTAGTAAATGGAGGAGGATGGATTCGAACCATCGAAGACGTCCGCCAACAGATTTACAGTCTGCCCCCTTTGGCCACTCGGGAACTCCTCCAAATGTGGTGCCGGCAGTAGGACTTGAACCCACCACCTACTGATTACAAGTCAGTTGCTCTACCAGATGAGCTATGCCGGCTCGTTTTGAGCACTTATTAAATATAACATATTTAATTATTATGGTCAATAGTTTTTTTAAAAAATTTATGAAAAAACAATTTTATTAAAATTTAATGATAAAATCCACTTTTAACCAAATTATTTGTTACAATATAATAAAAAAATGAGGAGTTTGTTTTATGAAAAAATATTCATTTCATGAAAAATCCGTAAAAAAAGCATTAAAACTGCAAAAAATAACTCAAATTTTAAACAAGATACATAGGATGAAAGATAAACTAATTGGAAAAGAAAATTTTATAAACACTTCTTTTGGGAATATTAGAGTTTTAGAATATGGCTTTGAAGATTTTAATTTAAGCCCTCTTTTCATAGACATGCATGGTGGTGGATTTATAATGATGAGTGCTGATATAGATGAATACATGAATTTAAAATTTCAAAAAAAATTAAATATTAAAATCATAAGCATTGATTACCCTAAAGCTCCTAGATATCCTTATCCTATTGCCATTGAAGCTGTTTATGAAACTATTAAATATTATATTTTAAATAGCGAAAAGCTTGGAATAGATACATCAAAAATCGGTATTGGAGGTCACAGTGCTGGTGCAAACCTTGCAACTGTTATATGCATGAAAGCGCTTGATTTAAATGAATTTCAATTTAAATATCAAATTTTAGATTACCCTCCACTGGATTTGTACGCTGATCCTTTTCTAAAAGATAATCCTAAAAAAGCAATTCCTCCTAAAATGGCAGCTATGTTCAATGAGTGCTATGTAAATCATTCTATGGCAAAAGAACCCTATGCTTCTCCTATTTATGCAACAGATGAAATGTTAAAGAATATGCCTCCAACGCTTATAATAGTAGCAGGGCAAGATTCTCTTCACAATGAAGGAATTCTTTATGCAAATAAATTACAAAATGCAGGAGTTAATGTTACACTGCATGATTTTAAAAACTCTGCCCATGGATTTACTTATGAAAAGAATGAAGATGCAATAAAAGCCCATAATATCATTATAGATTTCATTGAAGAGAATATTTGATTTATTATACTTTAATATATATTTATCGAATAACAATAAAAAAATATTGATTTATAGAAAAAAATCCTTTATAATTATTTTAAAACAAATTATTATTTTATTATAAAGGAATGGTAAATAAATTATGAGAAAAAAGATATTAGCTCTTATTTGTAATATAATTGGAACTTCAAGCCTTATTTACTGCATTATAGATGACGTTACTGGTATTGGATCATTTGCATTGATAGTCCTTGGCGTTGTCTTTATATTTTTAGGAACAATGATTTTTATGTTTCTTAGACCATATTAATAATTAAGAGGCAAATAAAATGAAAATATTATTAATACAGCCCAAAATGTCAAAGCGCCCTATGGACACAAGTTTAAAGTGCAAAATGTCACCATCGCTTGCACTTTTCACCATTAAAAATTTAACCCCTGCCTTTCATGAAGTTAAGATTATAAATGAAAATATTGAAAAAATAAATTTTGATGAAGATGATGTGGATTTAGTTGGAATTACTGTAACTGTAGATGTTTTCAATAGAGCATGCTTTATTTCTAAAGAATTTAAAAAAAGAGGCATTTTTGTTGTTGCAGGTGGAATACACATTACATCAAATCCTGATAAGTCTTTAGATGAATTTGATGCAATTTGCGTAGGCCTTGCTGAAAGAGTTTGGAGAAAAATTATAGAGGATAAAATAAATAATAAACTTCAAAAGATATATAAAGATATGGATAATTTAAGTGGGAATGAAATATGCTCACCTAGCTATGATGTAGATTATTTTAAAAATTATCTATATACAAGCGTATTAAGCACAAGCAGAGGATGTCCTCATAGATGTGATTTTTGTTATAACAGCTGTGAAGGAATTAAATATATTAACAGGCCTATTGAGGATGTTATTTTAGATATAAAATCTTTAAATTCAAGCCATGTTATGTTTATAGATGACAATTTTATAGGAAATCCAAATTGGACCTATGAATTTTTATTGACCTTAAAGAATTTAAACATTACTTGGAATGCTGCTGTAACTACAAAAATCTATCATCATTTAGATCTACTTGATTTAATGGCAAATTCAGGATGTCAAAGTTTATTTATTGGTTTTGAATCTATAAACAAAAATTCCATAAAAAGCGTCCATAAGCACAATTTAATAGAAGAGTATTCAAATTTAATAGATGAAATTCACAAAAGAGGGATAATGGTAAATGCCAGCATGGTATTTGGGCTTCCCGGTGATGACATAAATATATTTAAAGATACTTTGGATTTTCTTATAGAAAGAAAAGTAGAGACAGTTACATCTCACATATTAACACCTTATCCTGGAACTACCATTTATGATAACATGTTAAAGGAAAATAAAATTACAGATTTTAACCTTTCAAATTATAATACAGCCCATGTTGTTTTTAAACATGAAAATATGACAAAAGATGAGTTATATAATGGTTATTTAAAGTTTTACAAGAAATTTTATTCATTTAAAAGCATAATAAAGAGGCTTCCTAAAAATAAAAAACAGTGGAAAGCATATTTGCTCTTTAACTTATTTTATAGAAAATTTGGAAAGCTTACAGAATTAATTGAGAAAATTATTCCTTTAAGTTACATTGGAAGTTTAGCAATGAAAATATCATATAACAAAAAGTCCATACAAAAACGCAATTTTAATAATAATTATTGCAAGCACAATAAAAATATGCTTTCATAGAATTAAATGATTTAATAAGAATGAGGAATATTATGAAAATATTGGACAAAAATGGCATATCAGGTCTTATAGAGAAGATGCTCTTCATTATTTTAATTGGTGGAATCTTAATTATGGCAACACTTCCATTTACATTAAAATATATTTTGCAATTTAACTTTAAAGTAGATTTCATTGACACAACTAGTTTTTGGTACATCTTCATCATTATATTTCTTGAAGTTTCAGGAATTTTTGCTGCCCTTATCATATATACCACATTAATGCTTTTTAAAAATATAAATAACGACAATCCATTTGATGGTAAAAGCTATAATTATCTTAGAAAGATTTCTATATTTTGTTTAATTGAAGGTTTTTTATATTTTATAAAAGTTTTACTCTTTAACTCTATTTTTACCATGGTGATTTTCATGATTTTTATTATACTCTGGCTTTTAATTTTAGTACTTGCAGAATTATTTAAAAAAGCCAAAGATTATAAAGATGAAAATGATTTAACAATATGATGAGGTATTAATTATGGCAATAATAGTCAATATAGATGTGATGATGGCAAAGCGAAAAATGAAGCTGCAAGATCTTGCTAAAGAAATAGGAATAACTCAAGCAAACCTTTCTATTTTAAAGACTAATAAAGCAAAGGCAATTAGGTTTTCAACACTAGAAGACATTTGCAGGGTGTTAAAATGTCAGCCAGGAGACATTTTAGAATATGTAGAAGATCAAAAAAAGGATTTGTAAAAAGAACTGTTTAGATTCTTTTACAAATCCTTTTTATCTATTAAATTTATCTATAGTTTATCTTTAATAAACTCTAAAAAGTCAGTTTCAGATAAATTCTCAATAAGACTTTGACGCTCAGTAGAATAATCGCCAAATCCATTATTAAAAAGCCTAATAAAATTAACCATACCAATTGGGCCAAGTCTTTCTGCGAGAGCTTTAAGACCTTCTTTTCTTAGTTCCTCTATATTACTTAAATCTAATGGATCAACCATTAAAACACCTCCATGACAAAATTAACAGGATTTATTACTTATGCTTAATAGTTGACCTGATCTAATATGCTTGGATCTTTTATGTTAAAATCCTCTGCTAAAAGAACCACCTTTGATACAACCTCTTGAGTCCTTGGGTCTTCATCTATAAATGGTAAAAATAGCCTACCTCTGTGTTGAGATTGCACTGTTAGTATATTTATAGCCCCTCTTCCCATTTTGTGTACGACACTGCTTCCTAAATGAACAGTAAATTCACCAAGTGTTCCATTAATATGGGCATGAGAGCCTTTAATATTGACATTTTTAATCTTCATAAGCCTTAGGATTTCCTCTACAATAACTCCTCTTAATTCAATGGTTGAAAGGCTAGCTTCAGGGTCAACTCCTCCAACATGGGCCACAGATACAACTAAATCTACATCCCTCATAACTTCAGAGAATATTTTCTTTGGAATATCTTCTAATTTTAACGATTTATAGCTTCCTCTTTCATAAAATCTAACTGCTTCTAAAGTAGGACTTTCAACATCTGAAGGTGAAAACCAATCAGCTTTAGCATAAACTTTTGCAATTATATTTTCCTTATAATAAACTCTTTGAAGACCTTCTTCATAATGAACCGTCCATCCTCTAGATCTTAAAAGCGCAATAGTTTTTCTTGGCTGAACCTGGAAACCAGCATATCTTCTTGAAATAGTCCCTTCACTTTTTTCATCTTCATTTATTAAATATAATTCTCTAAACACCTGTTTAAATGGTTGAATAATTTGCCTATTAAATATATCCTTTTGAAAATCGCTCCATATTTTGCTTTCATATAAATCATAAGGATGAGCTATTATAATATTATCCGACGAAGAAAGAGCATGTTCAATACCACCTAAGCCAATTAATTTATCATCATTAAAATACCCTAAATGGTCACCACATTTAAAGACAATTTTCTTAACCATAGGAGCTAAAACAGGGTTTAAAAGTATATTCTTAATTTCTTCAGACTTAAATTCTTCAGAGCCTTCCATGGCTTTTTCAAAAGCTTTTCTTGATCTTATTAATTGATCTTTTAAATTCTTTTGAACGGTTTTTAATTCCTCAATATATAAATCCTTTTTTAAAGCTGTAGGAACAGCTTTTAATTCCTTTTCTCCCTTTAAAACTTTAAGTTTAGAATTCCCATCCTCATCCACATGAACATAAGCAAAAAATTCGCCTATTTTTTTAGGGCTTAAGAATCCTTTTAATTCCTTAATTTTTTCTGATTCCATAGCCCAAGTAAATCTTGTTACATTTTCAAAGCCTGCATTTCTTGCTAAATTATCTAAAGCAATAGCGCAAACCTTTCCTTCGCTTTCCCTTCTTTGTGCCCCAAAGTTTTTGCTTTCCTTTAGAAAGTTTTGTATAAATTCATATCTTTTTAAAATATCTTTTTTCTTATTTTTTAAAGGCATTAAACTGTATGCCAGCATATAATCCTTATTTCTCTTTTTACAAATTCTCTCTTCAACTTCATTTATATCTAGCTTTTTTAAAACTGCATCTGAAAAAAGCTGGGCTCTTTTGTGACTTCCTCCTGCTGTAATGTATTTTGCACTGTCATAAACAAGGGAAAATTTCTTTTCTCCTAAAGTTTTATATGCTAGTTTAAACCAATTAATATCAAAGGCACCATCTCTAAACTCTTGAGGAGTAATTGGAGAATACCTTGCCACATTGGTTTCCTTTAACGATGAAAACCCCTCATTAACATGGGCATGAAAATACCAACAAGCTTGTGATAATCCTTTCCACCCTAAATATTCTTCAACTATAGAAATCCATTGAGGTGCGTACATTGCAGCATCTATAATCTTTGAATCAGGTAAATATTTACCCTTTAATAAAGACTTTAATTTAAAAGCCCCATCTCCCTCTCTAGGATAACAGCTTTTAATTAAGTGGCTTAACATATTTTTTTTATTTCCTATGCTCCAAAAATATCCTCGTGCAAAAGTATCGCTGCCAAATGCAAGGAGCATATTCACAAAATAATCCATGCCTTCAAAATAATTAATTTTACAAGCTAAGCCTGACACTTCAGTTTGAAGGTCTCCTCTTTTAATTTCAATTTCAATTACCTTATTGATCACTTTAGGTACAATTTCTTCTTTAATAAAATGATTATTTAAATATTCAGATAATTTTGAATTAGTTAAAGTAGCTATATTGTTTGGACTTGATGGCCTTTCCATAAGTTCCTTATATATTTCATTTTTATTTACAAGACCTAAATCAAAAGCTCTTTTAAAATCTTTAAATTCCATATTTATGCTTTTATACTCAGCATTTTTATAAAAATTATATTTAATGGTGAAAAAATCTTTAAAGCTTTCATCATCATAAATATACTGCTTCATTTCATATATCCAAAAGTTAAACATATGCTGGGTGCCAATACAATAATCGTTTAAATATCCATTTTTAGATTCTTCATAAATTGGCTTTGTAAAATATTCCTTAGGTATTTTGCTGTATGTATATAAAGCCATATCTTTTACATAATTAAACATAATTTCCTCTGGAAATAGCTCCTTTAAAAGCCTTAAAATTAAATTAATTATTGAAACATATTTAATTTCATAAACGCTTTTATATATTTCCTTAAACTTATTTAAATCGTAAACTTCATTTTTAAAATCCACATACCATTTTGCTTCTCTTGACTTGTAGTAATTGTAAGAATCATTAAACTCACTATTGCATATAAATTGAATAAACAATAATTCATGTGGATTTAAACTAAGATCATTTGAAAATTTTACCCATATGTCCTTTAATGGATAATCATCAATGGTTAATTCGTTGTTTTTTATCTTTTTAGAAATTGGATGTAAATAGTTTTCAGCGCCTAAAATAACTTTTCTCTTTGTTCCATCATAGCATTCAATTTCATATTCATAGTCTCTATTTTCATGGATTAAATCGCTTAACTTTTGGAATATTTCCTTTATTCTTTCCATACTAACTTCAATTGGAATGTTAATAGAAAAATTCATATTATCCATAGGTAAATTTAATTCATCGTTGTGATCGTATAGCATGAATCCGTTTACTATACAAGGTTCTTCATTTTTATCTAATATTTTATCTATAATTATTGTCATCTTTTCTGAGGGAGCTTTCATGGTATTTATTAAATTTAAAGATTTTTTATATGTTTCTTTATAATGATCTTTGTCCTTAATTTCGTAAATCATATCAAGTGAAGCTAATTTCTTTTCCTCAAGTTTATCATTAACTAGCCTTTCAATTGTTTCGTAAAGGCTGTCAGAATCTTGTTTAATTAAAAGGCTAATTAAACCTTTTCTTAAGTCACCTGATTTAAACCTTAAATAATCCTCCATTTTTCTATATTCATCCTTTGTTAAATCAAGCTTTAAGCTCTCTTCAAAAGCTTTGCTTCTCACAGCATCGCTTTTATCAGAAATGGATAATATAAGTGTGTCCCTTTGCTTTTTTGTATTTGGCTTAGAAATTGCTTCAACATAGTTTCGTCTAGTCCATGTACTCATAAAATTCATAAAATTGCTAAGGTCATCAAGCTTATTATCATCCTTGCTGTCCTTTGCAATGGACAGCATCTTATGCAATAAATCCTCTTTTTTAAGTGAAATTTCACACCATGGAAAAACGCTTGGTTTAAAGCTTGTTTCTTTTTTAATATTTTCTACAATGGATTTATAGCTATTAAATAATAAATCAAATTCATCCTTTTTAATATTTAAATTGGATTTAATATTTAAATTTGCCCAAGCTACTATTTCTAAATCCTTTTCATTTAAAAGATCCTTAGCAAGTTCATATTGAAATAAGTCATCTTGAATGTTACTTAAAAAATAAAGGGCAGTTAACCTTTTATATTTCACATTTGAATCTAATAATTCCTTTATTAAAATTTTGGCATTGTTTATTTCAATAAAGCCTTCAGCCCAAAGAGCTCCATATATTTCAATTGTATCATTTGAATTTACAGATCTTATTTTATATTCATCATCAAATAGTGAGTTATAAATAGTTCCAAACACTTTTTTTACTAAAGAAGGCTTTTCTGCTTCTAAATTTAAGCCAGTCCATACTCCTACTGATCTTATGACAGAAGAAAACCTTAAAAGATCATTATCCATGATAACCTTTAACATGTATTTAAAACTTTCAACACAAGTTTCATCTACTGATTCTAAAATGCTCTGCCTTAAACCTTCTTGAAGCTTTGCAGCAAGGAGCAAATCTCCCACCATTTTATAGCATTCTTCTTTTTTGCTCATTAAAAGTCCCTTAATAATAGGCCTTGTTAAAAATCCATTTTGATTGTCACCATATATTATATCCTTTATTTTTTCCATAACATTTTCATTGTTATTATCTATTTCATAAGCAATTATATCTGAAATTATGGATCCATAATATTTATTTTCAGATGTATTGCTTAAATATTTTTCAATGGTAAAATCATTTTTCAATAAATTTGCAAGTTCAATTAGCTTATTTGTATATGTATATAAATATAACTTTGCATTTACTTTTGTCCTAAATGGCCTTCTGTAATAGCCTACAGAATATGTGTATTCACTAGATTTATTCCAAATGGTTTTAAATACACCTCCCCATGTTTCACCAAAAAGCTCATAAACATATGTTTCCACACCATTATTAAAAAGAGCATCTTTTATTTTTTCAAAATCTTCATGTTTTTCATCATAATAATTACCTTCAGCATATTTATAAACTAATTCTTTAAATTTTAATTTATCCACAATAACCTCCCCTTACTTCTACCAAAGCCTGCCAGCTAACATGGTAAATTTAATAAATGCTAATTTATCGCCATCTTTTAAATTTAAATCATGGTTTAAACTTTCTATTTCTTCTTCATTAATAAATACCCTATAAATTCCATCTTCAAAACAAAGCACAGCATTTTCTATGGCCTTATTTAAATCTTGTTTATTTTCATTGTGATTTTCTGAGAAAGAAACTTTGCCTAAAGCTGCCTTATCTTCTATTTCAGAGCTTGTTAAAAAATTAAATATGTCCTTTTTATCGGTTTTATTATTGTAATTTTCAACTTCTTTTGTTACAATATGACAAATTAAATCCTTTAAATTTTTTATATCATCTTTGACTATTAATTCTCTATCAACAATCTTTGCCTTTCTCTTGCCAGCTTGCTTCACGGTGACAAATAAATTCAACAAAACCACCCCATTTATATTAATATACGAACTAATATTCTATTATTTAATTATAACATAAATTTAATTTTTTTGTCAAAAAAAAGGTTTAAAAAAACCAATTCATATATTGAATGGTTTTTTTTAAATTTATTATTTTTTTCTCATTATTATGGATTGAAAATCTATATTTTTACAAACATCAAATTGGTCAAAGGATACGATTTCAAAAACATCCTGCAATACTTCCTTTAATTTATCTTTTGAGTAATATGAAAAAAAGCGTGGAATTTCGGATACATCATTTATCCAATTGCTCTCTGTGTCCTCGCCGCCATATACACCCATATAAAATAAACCATCCTCATTTAAAACAAAATCTATACTCTTTAAAACCCTTGGCAAATCGTCCTTTGGCACATGCAAAAGGCTATTCATAGACCAAATACAATGGTATTTTTTATTTAAATCTGAAAGATTGTAAAAATCTAATTCATAAGCATCTATGCCTTTTTCTTTGCAAATTTTAACCATTTCATTTGATAAATCTATTGCTGTAACTTTTAAACCACAATCCATAAAAAATTTGCTATCCTGCCCTGTTCCAGCACCTAGCTCTAATAAAGTGTCTTTTCCTTCTTTCTTTATATAATTATAAAAAATCTCCCTTTGATTTAGTTTCCATTCTTGTTTATGGTTTAAATTGCGATACTTAGCTTCTTCATCATAAAACTTGCGCAAATTTGATTTAATATTTTTAACGTTCAATATATTTCACCTCTTTTAAAAATTGAATATCAAGCCAAAAAATGTTATAATCAAAATAACCTCTTATTTATTCTATAATTTATTGGTAAAAATAATAATAAGAAGGAGTGAATATTATGGGATATAACATTAAAAAAGTTATTAAATTTCTAGCTACTATTTCTTTTGCTATATTTTTTTGCATTATACTTTCTCAATCTCTAATAAGTGCAACTGTTGCAAATTCTAGTGTATATTATATTTTTCCTAAAAGCAATGCAGAAATCATTAAAGAAAGCGATTTAAAGTATACAGATACATTTACGCAGTATTTAGCCAAAAATGAATTGTTTGCTCGTTATGGATATAAATTTAAAGATAAAACTTTAAATGACTACTTTATGAATATGCCTTGGTATAAGCCAAACAGCGCTGTCACTGGAGATTATTCTAAATTAAATAAAATTGAACAAGCAAATTTTAATTTAATTGATTCTTACTATCAAAGAAAAAAATCCACCGATATAAAAGTCACTAGTTCACAGCTTTTAACAGAAGGAAGCAAAAAATATTGGAAACAAGAAGTATCAAAGGATTTAAATAATGATGGAGCTTTAGAAAATATAACCATAAAATTTTATGTGGACTACTTAGATTCTTATGGTATAACATTTAGCAACTATCAAATAACTGTTAATTCAAAGGGAAGGACTTATACTACTAGTGGTGAAGCTTATAATACCTCACTTGGAATTAGGTTTGCAGATTTTAATGTAAATGACAAAACTACACAAATGTATATAATTGAAAATGGTCCAAGTGCTGATTATAGAATTCATATCTACACTTTTAATGGTTCAAAAATCATAAGAAACCAATATGTAGTAGGGTTGATAAATTCTTATGATGGCGGGAGCAAAATTTATACAAATATAAATAATCTTCCTGATAAAAATAAAACTATAATTTCTTATTTTGACTTTGAAAAGGGTCTTGTCCCACTTTCAAAGCAAAACTTAATTAATAAAGAATTGACCTTTGGAGCTAATATACCTCTATTAAAAACCACTGATGACAATTCATTAATCCCAACTATACTTCTTTATGATAAGAATATTGATTGGAAATCTATGCTTGGAAGTAACTATTTAAAAACAGTTCCTAGCAATACAAAACTTATAATAACAGATGTCATAACAAAAAGAATTAATATTGATCAAAACGTATATTATAACATATGGGTTAAAGTAAAAACACCATCAGGTGATCAGGGATTTTTAAGATTTGTTGATGGTGATTAAGATACTTATTTATAATTTTTTTCGTCTATATGGGAATCTGTAGATAAATAATGAAATGTTTCCTTTAAAAAGGTTTTATCTATAGTTTCCTTTAATTTTTCATAATTTTTCATCATGAATCCATAAAATAGAACATCTAAAAGATGTTGAGAGCTTAAACGGCTGCTCATGCCACCAATGCGAAATGCTGATTCATAGCTGTCAACATAAAGATTTATATTACACAATTCTAAAAGAGCATTATCAGTGTGGCTAGTTATAGAAATTGATAAAACTCCTCTCTCTTTAAGATATTGAGCTACTCTTAATGTATCCTCTGTCTGGCCTGTATATGATAATATTATAGCTAAATTATCCACTGGACACATAAGAGCATGCATAGCCATTTCTGAATAAAAGGAATAACAAGTTGATGGAACTCCCATTCGAAGAGCCTTTACCATTGCATCATGACATATGAGATTAGAAACTCCACTGCCATAAAAATCAATTTGCTTAGCATTTGTCATCATATCAACAACTTTCTCAAATGTAGCAATTTGATTGTGCTTTTTAACCTCTAAAACTGCCCTAACATTATTGCTTGTAACTTTATCTAAAATATCTGACATAGAATCTTCTACATCAATTGGGTCTTGGTATTTAAATAACGCAGTGGTATCTATATCATTTACACCCTTTGCCAATTGAAGTCTAAAGTCAGTAAAACTATCCATGCCTAGTTTTTTTGTAACGCGCATAACTGTGCTTGAACTTGTAAAAGTCTCCTCAGCAAGCTCTACAATCCCCATAGCAGAAGCCTTTTGAGGATCCTTTAAAATGAAGTTCACTATCTGTCTTTCGCTTGGTGAAAGATCTTTAATCTGCTTCATTTTAAGAAAAATACTCATAAAAATTCCCTCTCAAGTTATTTAATAAATTCTCAAAATCTGTTTCTGTTATTATATCATATAGTTATATTCCGGCAAAAATTTTCTCTTTTTATGTTGTATAATGAAACCATAAAATAAAAAAAGTTATTGAAGCTAAAAAAGTTGGAGGATGTTAATATGGCTAAAGTATTCATTCGAATCGATGATAGGTTAATTCATGGTCAAATTGTTACAGCTTGGTGCGCTACACTTTCCATTAAGGAAATTATAGCAATAGATAATGAACTAGCTTCAAACCCAATGTTACAATCTATTATGACTATGGGAGTGCCTTCACAATATAATACAAAAATAGTAACTTCAGCAAAGGCTATAGAGTTACTTAAAAACCCATCAAATAACAACCGCCTTATTATTACAAGGCTCTGTCGCAACCTTTCTAGTCTTAGAGAAGTAATAAAAAATGCACATCATATAAACATAGGTAACTGCTCAGCGCAAGAAAATGCAGTTTGTAAATTGCCAAGTGGAGCAGGTAGATACCTTTACTTAACAAAGGAAGATATCAAAGCGCTTGATGATGAACAAGCCGATGGCATTGAAGTCTTCACACAATTATTGCCAACTGATAAAGCTAAATCATGGGATACCCTTAAAAAAAGCATCTAAAACAAGGCACAAATAAAGCTGATTTTGTTCTAGTGAAATATTCCAGCATTGGCTGGTTTATATAAAAGCAATTATTTATAGGGGGAAATTTTATGAACATTATTCAAGCGATATTGATTGCACTATTTGTATACTTAGCTTCAATAGGTTCAATTGTAGGCAACACAATTGGCTGGTATACATTAGGCCGTCCACTTGTAGCTTCTTTAATTGTAGGCATTATAATGGGCAATGTTCCGTTAGCACTCACTCTTGGTGTAATGCTTCAACTTGCAAATTTGGGTTCTGTAACTCCTGGAGGCGCTCTTAGCTGGGATTTATCATATGCCACATATATCGGTGTTGCTGGCGCACTTGCATTTCATACTGGAGATGTAGCTTCCACTACAGCAATTATGTGGGCCTTTTCAGTAGTAGGCGGCGCAATTGGTGTTGCTATGTGGAATCTAGTTTTTTCATTAAATTTAGTATGTAATCGTATTTCTCAACAAGGTGCAGAGGAAGATAACCCTAAAAAGATAATATTTGCAAATCTTGGCCTTGGAAATATTATAGGATTTGCCTGTCGTTTCATACCAGCACTTATAATTTTACTTACCACTGCTGTAGCTGGTAGTCAAAGTGGCGTAAACGTCGCAGATCTTGTGCCTGGATGGCTTATGCAATGTCTCACAATCTTCGGTGGCATGATGGCTGCACTTGGAATGGGAATTCTTCTATCCTTCTTATGGAAAAAATCAGTGCATTTTTGCGTTTTTTTAATTGGATTTATGCTTGTTGCATATTTAGGCTTAAACTCTATGGCAGTAGCTGTATTTGCTATTATTATAGCAATAATCTACTATAGCATAGCTTCTTCTTTGAAAAATATGATAAAGGGGGCATAATCCATATGAATAGCAAAAAAACTGCAAGTAATGAAAAAAAATTAAGCCCTTCTACATTAAAAAAAGCTTGGATAAACTGGTTCTTCTGGCATGGCTCATCTCAACAAGCTGAAACGCTCTTAGGAAATGCAGTTGGTCATACTTTAACTCCAGTAATAGAAGAGCTTTATAAGGATAATAAGGAAGAGAGAATATTAGCATATAAGAGAAGCTTAACTTTGTTTAATACAGAACAGCAAATTGGTGCAATTTGCCCTGGCATAATGTGTGGTATGGAAGAAGCTAAGGCAAATGGTGTTGTTACCACAGAGGTTGTTCAATCTGTAAAAGTTGCACTTATCGGACCTACATCAGCTATTGGTGATTCTTTGTGGGTGGCTACTATTATTCCAATTTTGCTCACCATATGCATTTCCATAACAAATCTTGCAGGTTCTGCAGGATGGATAGGGCCGCTTCTTTATTTAATATGCTATCCAATTGGAACAGCGCTAATAAGCTGGAATCTTTGGAAACTTGGCTATAAATCAGGCCTTGAAGGAATTCATAGATTTATGGCTTCAGGTATGTTAGAACAAATCACTGATGCGATGACCATTCTAGGTTTAATAGTAGTAGGTGCATTAACTGCTTCTTTTGTTAATCTATCCATTCCAGTTTCAATCATACCTCAAGGTGGAGAAAAAGCTGCAGTTGATTTAGATACACTTATAAATAATATATTTCCTAAAATATTGCCACTTGGACTGACTATCTTTGTGTACTGGCTATATGCTAAGAAAAATTGGAAACCAATGCTTATAATGGGACTTATTTTATTAATTGCAATTGCACTCACTGGATTAGGTTATCTATCAGGAGTTTATAAATAATTAAAAAGAGAGGAATATTTAAATGAGTAAACTACAATATATCGATAAAATGCTAAAAATAATTCAATCTATTGACGAGACACAGGAGGAAAATATTAAAATTGCAGCAGAGATTTGCGCAGATGTTATTTTTTCAGGTAAAATGGTTCATCTTTTTGGAAGTGGACATTCTGTATTGCCAATTCAAGATATGTTTCCAAGATATGGCGGTATAGTAGGTTGGCATCCATTAATGGATCAAAGGCTTATGTGGAACAATGTAATAGGTACTGGCGGAGCTCGCGAGCTTTTATGGCTTGAACGCCAAGAAGGCTATATTGCAAATTTCCTTAAAAGCTATAACCTTCAGCAAAATGAGGCAATAATAGTTTACTCACATGGAGGTTTAAATGCTGCCCCTATAGAAACAGCAATTTATGCTAAAGAACATGGCTTAAAAGTTATCGCTATAACAAGTGGGGAAAATTATAAAAGCGCTAAACCTACTCATTCATCAGGTAAAAAACTTGGAGATCTTGCAGATGTCCTTATAGATAATTGTTGTCCGCTTGAAGATGCTTTAGTTTCTATACCAGGTTATCCTCAAAAAGTAGGTGCATCGAGCACAACATCTGCTATAGTAATAACCCAGTCAATTGCTTCAGAAACAGCTCTTTTACTTGAAAAGAAAGGGCACAAGATGCATATCTTTGTATCTCCAAATGTTACAGAATGCCCTCCTGAATATTTAAATGAAGTTTATGCAAAATACACCGAAGTAGTTAAAAATAACAAAAACTAATTTTATAAACAGCTTCTTTTAAAAAGGAAGCTGTTTAGCATAATTGATGAGGAGAAAATTTATGTCAAAAGTTATAATTTGTGGACATTGTGGTTATGGAACAGCAATTAAAAATACTCTAAGCATGCTAGTTGGAGAAACAGAAGGATTTTATTATGTGGATTTCAATTTTACAGATGATTTAAACACATTAAATGCAAAGTTTAAAAAAATAATTGATAATTTAGAAAATGAAGAAATATTATTTATATGCGACATTGCAGGAGGTAGCCCATTTAATCAAGCTGCAATGCTTTGCCTTAATAACCCTAAATATGTTGTTGTTGCTGGTGTAAATGTGGCAACATTTGCAGAAATTTTATTTAATTTAAATTTAAATGTTTCAGGACTTGCTGATCTTGCTGTTAAAACCACTTTAGACTCAGTAAAGCGCTTTCCAGAAAATTAAATTTAAAATAAAGGAAGATAAAGCCTATGTTAAGCAGTTTTAATATTATATATCTTTTAGTTTCATTATTTGCATCTGTAATTTTAATTTTTATTCTGCGTGCTATTCAGAATAGTGCCCTTTCTGAATTAGGAAAATGCCTTTATGTAGATAATGATTCAATACGCTATTTTAAAATGTTAGATAATAAGCGTTTAAACCTTATCCTTCGAAAGGGCACTCTTTTAATTTTAAAATTAGATGGATATATTTTTATAAATGATGAGCTTAATATAGAAAAAACTGCTCAATGCTTAGAAAATATAAGATTAAGCCAAGCTGAAAAGCTCAATTTTTATCAAAAATATTTAAGCTTTGCTCTCACGAAAAATAAGTCTAGTGCTGCATATAAGGCGCTGAACAAATTACAGTTATTGCTTCAAAATGAAAAAGATGATAAACTAAAAGAAATTCTTGAAGACTCTCAGCTTTTAGTCAAAATATATATTGAACACGATGTAAATGTGATCTCAAAGCTTAAAACTATTGAGAATAAACAATCAGGAAAGGCAAAAGGAATTACACAATATCGCCTTGCCAAATTATTTTATTTTAAAGGGGACAACCTTCAAGTAATGGAGTATCTTCATAAGGCCTCAAATAACCTAAGGGAAACTGAATGGAGCCCTATTATCGATGCTGCCATTTTAGATAGAAGCATTTTAGAGGTGAAATGATGGAATATAAAGCCATTGCTCTTGATATTGATGGTACATTATTGTGTAAAGAGCGCAAATTTGTTACCATCGAATGTAAAAAAGCAATTGAAAATTTACAATCTAAAGGAATACTGGTTATAATATCAACAGGGAGAGGAAGGTTTGCAGCTGAATCTGATATATTGTTAGGTTTAAAACCTGATTATTTTGTGTGCAATAATGGTGCGTGTATATTTGATAAAAATGAAAATATTATCTATGAAAAAAGGTTTGAAATTTCTCATGTAGAAGCCTTAACTAAAATTTGTGAAGATAAAAAATATCAGCTATGTTTTACTTTTGAAGATGCTTATTATATTTATGTACAATATGAAGAATTTGTGGAAACATACAAGGCTAATGCTGGAAAAACTTATTATTTAAAGGATGGAACAGATAAAGCAAGGCATTTACAGAGCATGCCTTATGGAGCTTTTTTACGTTTACCTATAGAATCACGCAAAATTTTTCCATCATTAACAAACTTTGATTTAAAAATGATGGAGTTATCATACTCTGGCGCTTATGATATTTGCCTCTCATCAACGGATAAATCTTCTGCTGTTGATATTATTTTAAATAATTTAGGAATTAATTGGAACGAAACTGTTGCAATAGGAGATAACATGAACGATATAGATATTATATCAAAGTCAGGTCTTGGAATTGCAATGGGAAATGCTGTAGATGAAGTTAAAAAGGCTGCTTCATTTGTAACAACTTCTGCAATTGAAGATGGAGTGTTAAATGCTATAAATAGATTTTTAATATGAAGATTGTTTAGAAACTGTTTTCTACTATGCATTAAAGAATGGGAGAAAACAGTTTTAAATTTTATTATTTATTTGGAAAAAGTGCTTTATAAATCTCTGAGTGATAAGCATTAGTGCTTCTGTTATAAAAGCCAAAGCTTTGTGTACAAAAATCCCAATAAGCCCATACAAATCCATTTTTTTCAGCAAGCCTTGCTACGTAATTTGTCCAAGCTACTCTTGAATTCATATCAGCAAATTGGCCTGCACCAAATTCACCCATTAAAACCTTTAGTCCAGTTTTTTTAGACCAGGCATTTGCTTCATTCATTATTTTTTTTATTTCCTTTGTATTCTCTTCAGTTTCTTCCCATGAGTATTTTGCCTTTGGATCTTTAATTGCAGCCCATGTAAAGCCTTGATGTGTAAAATCAAATGGATTATACAAATGAAATGTTCCAATAATATGCTTATCATTCTTTGGAATGTCAAGATATTTTAACAGTCCCCATTCTGTACTATACCATGTTGGACTCACAACTATATCTCTATTTTTATTATTTGAACCAGTATTTCGTATTATTGATATTGTGTCTTTAATAAGTTTATTATATAAATTAATATCAACGCTAGGTTCATTTAATAGCTCAAATAAAAGTACCTTCTCATAATTTTTATAGTGATTTGCAATTTGAAGCCATATGCCTTTAAATCTTTCCTTTTCCTTTAATATATCAATCTTTCTGTTTATTCTGGGAAGCACATTTACATCTACTTCATTTGCAATACTTGGATTATATTGTGGATTGCTAGGGTCGCGCATTGGATTGTAGCGAGGATCTTTATTAAAATTAATTTCATCATAGCCATGCAAATCTAATATAACAGTCAATCCATTATTTAAAAAAAGATTTATTACATAATCGATTTTATTAAATAATCCATCCTCTATTTTATAAGGTGCTTCCACATCGGCATAAATTGAAAATGCAACTGGCAGCCTTACAAAATCAAAACCATAGTTTTTAATGATTTTCACATACTCATCTTTAAAAAGATTTGGATTATCTCCTGATTCTATTGTACCTTCACCCCAAGGCGATTCAAACATATTTCCAAGGTTAATTCCTCGTTTTAGTTCAGGGCTCTTTGTAAATTTAATCATAGTGCTATTTAATATAATTAAAATGACCATAAAAATAATTAAAATAACAAGGTATAATTTAAACTTTATCATAATTTTTTTCATACCTCATGCGTCTGCCAAATATTATAGTAGCTCCATTAATTATCAAATAAACTGCTACAATGGCTGAACCTACAATATCCATGAGATTAGAAATATTAGAATAAGGAGCAATAGCAACTGTAGAAAGAGCAATTGTTACGCAAGCATCTACAAGCGACTTTGCACGATATAACTTACTTTGAACAAAAAGTATTGCATCTTTTTTTTCTTTGTTAAGCCTGCTATATCTAAACCAAAACCATGAATTAGTTACAACACCAAGTATAGCAATAATAAGCCCAGGTATCACATTGCCTTTTTCATTGCTTCTTGAAAAAAAAGTCATGAGCAGCATTGCTGTTCCGCTTAAACACATAGCACTTCCAACGCAAAGATTAGCAATGTATTCAAATTTTTCTTTATTTATTATATTTTCTTCTTTATGTGTAATTCGAAACACCAACCAAGATACAATAATTGCTATAAGTTCTGCTGTGCGCCTTATAAAATCTGCAAGCTGTGTAGATGATCGACCTAGCAAAAGGCCTATACCTACAACAATTGGGCCAGGCGAACTCATTATCACAGAGGCAAGTAAGGTCCTTTCTCCAGACTTATTTTTCATACTGTTGTTACGCCTCCCAAAAGCTGCACAAGTGGAATAATAACAGCAGCAGCAGCAAATGGACAAGTTATTGTATCAAATCCTCCTTTTGTATAAAGTTCTACAACTGCACATACTGCAGCTGCAAGAACAGAAATTGGTATATATCCATACCATTTAAGACCACCTCGTATAAGCAGCACAATCATAACAGATATAAATGACACTACAAACATCGCAAAAGTTCCTTCTAAGCTTTTGCGACCTTCAATTAGTTTACCTTCAAGAAAATGCTTTCCAAATCGTTTACCTACAAGTGCTGCTGCTCCGTCACCAAATCCCCAAGCAAATACGCATGTAAGTACGAGCATTTTATCTCCAAGCCATCCCCAGCAAATGCAAATCATTACAGCAAACATTACAAATACAATTAATAAACTATTCTTTATTTCACCACTTTTGCGCTCTGTCAAAAGCTCAGAATAACCCTTTATCCTCTCTCCAAACATAAGTATTGGATATACTAAAGCCATAAAAAAAATCGTTGCAATGGCTGCCACCCACCATGTATTAAATGCAAAAACCCATACAAAAAGTGAGCAGAGCAAAATAAGGTGCAGAATCTTGCGGAAAACCTCATTAGGAACTTTAATAAACTTTCGGATCAATAAAGCACTTGAGGCGCAAATTACAAAATAGCAAATTAAGATGACAAAACCAATTAAAAATTCCTTAATCATTTTTATTCTCCTTTATTTGAAGATTGCTTGCTGCTTGTTGCAATAGTTTAGAAAGGCTCTGCAATTCATCTTCTGCTATATTTTGTTTTACAATGTCATAAACATCATTATATATTTTTTCAATCTTAATTCTTATATCAAGCGCTTTTTGTGTAAGAGTTAAAGCGCACATTCTTGCATCATCTGGGTTACGCTCCCTTTTAATGTATCCTTTATCTACAAGAGAAGCTACAGTTCGAGAAATTGCAGCTTTACCAATATCAAGGCATTCTGCTAACTTTTCTTGTGATAAACTTGTATTATCATAGATCATATGGAACAATATATCACCTTCTGCACTCATGAGCTGCATAGGCTCAAGTTCTGTGTTAATTATTTGCCTTGCTGATCTCAACACAGATTTCATATTCAGCCATATTTCAAGCATTGTAGGCATATTAAATTCACCTCCATGTACAAGCTTTATATAAAAAGCTTATCATAATTTAGTTGACAAGTCAACTAACTATAAAAAAATGATTCTCTTCCTAAAACTAAGGAGAGAACCACTTTTGTAAGTTAATTAAATTTAGTTTCAAATTCTATTCCATTTAAATAATCCTTTGAAATAGCAGGAACATAAAATATTAAATATGTCTTTAATCCATTTGGAAGCTTTGAATCATCATAATAACCTTCTAATTTTTCTCCAAATGAAACATAAATAGTATATACTGGAACATAATTTTGAATGTTTGATTGGTTATAATAATTAAGCTCTATACCTTCAATTTGTGCCATTTGCAAATCTTCATCTTTTATAAGAAAATTTGGTGCAAAATTGCCATTTTTAAACTCTGAAATAGCTTCTTCTTTTGATATAACAGGATAATCACCAATCTTATTTTTTTCATTTAAAGTATTTTCAATTATTGAAATTCCAAACAAATTTCCACTATTATCAAGATCCATAGATAAAGTGTTAAAGTTATATGATAATATTTTGTTTTGCAATGAATCTTCCTGGATTTTACTATATAAATATGATCGAACTATAGGATCTCCATTATAGGTATAATCGCAGCTTGTTTTAATTCCATCATAATACAAACCAGTAATAGTTTTTAATTTTTCCTTATAAATATTGTAATAAAATTTAACTAGCTCTTTATTTTTTTCAATAGCATCATCATAATTTAAGTTTTCAGGATGGGAAATGCTATTTTTGAAAAAAATCCTTACAGAACCATTATTTCCTACATCAATGGTGTAATCATCGCCTTTTGTTATTAATGAAGAAGGTACTCCTCCAAAACTTCCATTAAGTATTTCTTCATCACTCTTAGGATTAAAACCAAAAGCATCAATTATACTTTTAGATTTATTTCTTAAAGAGTCAATATCTATATTCTCTGTGCTATGTTGCTTTTCTAAATATTTTTCTTTTATTTTCATTGGATCAATTTCTTCATCATCATTAGCATTGTTTTCCATAGGCTTAATTGCTTCTACATAATAAGGGTTCTTATACACAGGTAGCTCTTTAACCTCATCTTCCATACCAAGTATAGGATTATCTCCAATAAATTCAATAACATTTTTTAACATAACTCCTCCAAAGCCTTGCCCATCTTGTTTAAATTCAAATGCAATTTTAGGTAGAGAAGGTTTATTATCTGTAGTATCTGTAACAATAGGATTTGTATTATTGGTTATAGGCCTTTGGAAATCAATAATATTCCACATCCTTTGGAAAAATATAAAAAAAGCAACTACAGCAGTTAAAGAAGCTAATCCTCCAACTATTTTAATAATTTTATTCTTTTTTGAAGAACTTTTATTGTTTAAATTTAATAATGTAGTTTTCAACTCATCATTTGCTTTTATATAATCAAAAGCTTTAAAAATAGATTTATCTATCTTACTCATAATCATAACCCCCTTCTACAAGCTTTATTTTTAAAGCATCTCTGCCACGCTTAAGCCTTGTTTTTATATTAGATTCTTTTAAGTTAAGCATATTAGCAATTTCGAGAACTTTAAATCCTTCATAATAATGCAAATATAAAACATCCCTATACTTTAAGGGTAGTTTAAGTATTATTTGCAGCAATTCGTTTTCTCTATCTTCCTTTGAAAACTCTAGTTTTTCATCAGTTAATTGAATATTTTTTCTCCAAAAACTTTTAAAAAAATTTAAACATTCATTCTTAGTAACCCTAATAAGCCACGCTTTTAAATGTTCATTACCGTTAAATTGATTTTTATAATTTAATAATTTTATGAAAACATTTTGACAACAATCACTTGCATCATGAACATTTCTCATATATAAAAACGCAAGTCTATAAACAAGATCAGAATAAATTAAAACTGCATTTTTATAATCTTCATCCTTCATCCAATATATCACCCTTTCAATAAATAAACACCTCAAAGGCAGAAAAGGTTGCAAAAAATAAAAAAGTTAAGTACAAATTTGCCTTAAGCATATTAACTTAAGATGTAGTATTAAATACCATATTATAACCGATGATGAATATTGTTTTATAAGGTTAGTTTAACAACTTTGTATTTTAACATACGCCAATTAAACCTCTCTTTTTTATTTTTTTAAAAAACAGGTCTGTTTTCTGTATTTAATTTATACTAATTAAACTATTTTTAAAAATTAATATTATATATCCTAAATTATAACAAATTGCTTAAGTCTACATTCTTATCTTTTTTAATTATTTTATCTAAAGTGCTCTGGGTCACATATCCTCTATTTAAATATTGTGCCATATGCCTTTCATTAACCCTTATTTTTATACAATTTTTATTGCCTTTTCCATTAAATTTTATATATCTTTCTTTTA
>JAVBPD010000147.1:0-20738 GCA_031549885.1 Clostridiaceae bacterium | reverse complement strand
GTTATTTGCCATATCTAAAAACATCTATTTAAAGAACAGTGTCTTTTCTTTTAAAATTTTCCCCTTGTCGAATGTAAATTTAAAAGTAAATTCTGTCTTAAAATATTTTTTAAAAAATAGGAATATTTTAAACTATACTTTTTTGAGGGTATAGTTAATTAGTCATTAGAATAGTCTTTAATTTTGTTTATTTCTTTTAAAATGAATCATCAAATAATTTTTTACTCGATGATTCATTTATTTTTGCTTTATTTCTTTATTTATGGCACATCATAGTATGCTTGTCCTGGAATTAAGCATGTGCCTTTAATAGAAGCAAGCTGGCTCACTGTTACAAATTGATAGCCTTTATTGCTATAATCTTGCAGAATTTTTATTGCAGCTTGTACGCTTGTAGGGTGAATATCATGAAGTAAAATAATGCTTCCATCTTGTAAATTGCTTGCAATATTATTATAAACATAATCAACATCAGGATACTCCCAATCTAAAGTATCCACATCCCACAAAATAACTGGTAAATTATAAGAGCTTGCTATGCTATCTACAGTTTGATCATGAGAACCATAAGGTGGCCTAAATAAAGTAGGGCTTTTGCCTATTATGGACATAATTAAATCTCTAGTTTGCTGTATTTCAGCTTGTGCTTCATTTGGTGAAAGATCTGTAAGCTGAGCATGATCATATGTATGGTCTCCAATTTCATTTCCAGAATTATAAATCATTTTAACAATATCTGGTGAATTTGCAACCATTTCACCAACTAAAAAGAAAGTTGCTTTAGCATTGTATGTGCTTAGTGCATTAAGAATTTGTGGAGTTAAGGAAGCACTAGGGCCATCGTCAAAAGTTAGGGCAACATATTTTGTGGCATTTGTTTGTGTTTGAATAGGTGGGGTAATTACGTTAGTTGTATCAGTTATATTAGGTGCATCAGTTTGATTATCGTCATAATAAGTGGAATCATCTATAAAATTTGTATCATAAGGCTCGTCAGTATCGTCAGCATCATCATAATTCGTGATATAATCATAGTTATCATCAATTATAGTTTGATCTTGATTAATATCATAATTTTGATCTTCTGCAAATGCTTTATTTGTAAATGAGGCAGTAAAAAATAATAAAATAAATAAAAAAACAAATAATGACTTAAATTTGTGCATTTATATATCTCCTTTAATATTTATAATTTTAATGTATCAATAGCTAACATTTTAAGGTTATTTTTGTTAAAAAGAAGTTAAAATTCCTATAATATATAATTATTATCCTAATTGCTTAACATTATTTTGCAATAAAATTAAGAATATATGTAAAATAATATTTATTTTAATAATTTTGTAAAAAAAAGGTGGAAGGTGATTTTTTGAAGAAAATTTATGAAAAAATAGTAAAATTATTTGAAAGATACCCAGATGTTATCTTTGGATTTTCAAATACAGAATTTAGCCAGTATAGATCTTTATACAAATGTGCTTTAACTTTTGCAATACCGCATTCAAAACTTTTAAAATTAAATGAACATAAAGAAAATGCTTATGAAGTTCTAATAATTGAAGCAAGTGAACTAGAGAATGAGATTAACAAACAATTAGAAAATATTCTTATGGATTATTCTATTTCATATGAAATTCCTGATCAAGGTCAAAAAAGCCAAAAAGAATTAGTTGCTCCATTTTCCTTAAAATATTCTGCTGTACATGCTGGTATTGGTTGGATTGGGAAAAATGATGTTTTAATTACAAAGGAGTATGGACCTAGGGTAAGATTGTCAGCAATTCTTATCGATTATGATTTTCCATTAAATGATCCTATAAAGATTAGCAAATGTCCAGATAATTGTCTTATATGTGTTAAAGCTTGCCCACATAATGCTTTAACAGGTAACAAATGGGAAATAAACCTTAAACGAGAGGATATTATAAATTATAATTTGTGCAATGAAAAGAGAGGTCTTTTTAATGGGACTTTAGATCGCAAACATTTTTGTGGCTATTGTATAGTTTCTTGTCCAATTGGATTAAAATAATTTATATGATTTATTGTTCAATTGTTTGAAATAAATTAGTTTTATCAACGATTTTTAGCGAAAAAGATAAAAAATAGCGTTTTTGAGACATTAGATTTTACTTTTTAATAAATGTTAATAAAATATTAACTATAGTGCAAAGGTTTTCTGAATAGGGATGTGGTGAATATTATATGGCTTTCTATAAATAAGCTAAATTAAAATCATTTATTTCCAAATTTTAAAGACCAAACAGACAGATGTACAATAATGACTAGATCGTATGAACAATTGTAACTAAATAAAAATGCGGGAATATAATGATCTAGAGTAAAGTTTACGGAGGGTAAAATATGTCTTGGCAACAAAATATCTGGGGTATGATTGGAAATCCTGTTGGAGTTTCATTAAAAAATGGGAAAGGAACTTCTGGGGTTCTCTGTGATATCAAGAATGATGTGTTATATTTAATTGAGTATATGTATCAGGATAAATTTGCCATGAAGCAGTATGGTTTTGACAAAATTTCTGATGTAATGAACTTTCCACCATGTCCACCAGAATCTAATAAAAATGTTGTTTATTAAAAAAAATCCGCCAAACTAAAATGGCGGATTTTTTTTAATTATTTTTTTTATTGTTATGGTTAAAGTTGACTAAAGCATGTTTAAAAAGGTATATTATATAATAAATGCTTTTTATTTGGAGAAAAATATGGAACGATTTTTAGAAAGATTAGACGATTTGGTTTTTTTAGACATTAAAAAAGAAGCCATAAGAAGCTTAGCTGTCATTGAAGGAGATTATTTTCCACTTCCAATGCTAGCTGAGCGAATGATAAAAGAATCTGGTGATATTTCAAAACATGATGAAGTACCATTTAAATATTTTATTGAAGGTATTTTTTATTGTCTTGGAGTTGATAATAATATAAAAAATAAAGATAAATATATTGAAATTTTAAAAAATAATTTACAGTCTTTTAACTACATAAAAGGTGAAATATATAGAAAAATTAGTGAGGAAAAAATACTTAAAGCTTATTTTCTTTTAAAGGGTCTTTTTACTGTAGAAGATAATTTAGATAACTATGATAAACTTTTAAAAGTTTGTTTTGAAATTTCAGTTAAAAACGCTAAATTTATAGATGAATTTAAAGAAATAATAGCTACGGGAAAGGAAAAAAAGTTAATTATTTCTTACCTTTATGAAGGTTATTTGTTTTATCATTTAAAAGAGTACAATAATTCAAAGAATGCTTTAGAAGAGTATGTTTTAAATGGTGGGATTTTAACAAAAGAGCAGGAAAATTTTAAAAAGGAACTGCTTAATATAGTGAATTTTAACCTTGGCAAAGAAAAAATCTTTGACGATACATCTAATGCATTAAAGCTGCTTTTACCTCTTCTGGATGAATTTGACGATGATCCTTCTCTTCTTTATTATATTGCTTTAGGATATAGAAAACTTTCTATATATGAAAAGGCTATATTTTATTTAAAAGAAGCTTTATTCATCGATGAATCATTTGTGGATGTGCTAAATGAACTAGGGCTTAATTATGCTCTTATGGGATTATATGATGAAGCCATTAAATACTTTGAAAAGGTATATTCATCTTCTAAAAGCATAGAAGCAATTAATAACCTTTTGCTTTGTCATTATTATATGGGACATAATGAGATGGTTACAAAGTTAATAGATGATGGGAATAAAGTTTCAAAAGATGATGAAATTTTTTTAAAAACCGTAGAAATGATCAAAAGTCATTCTAATGTGACATGATTTTAAATTAAAAAATGTGAAATTATTGTTAAGAATATTTTTTTGTGATATATTCTAAGTTAATATAAGGTTAATAATTGCAATTATTCAGGTAAAATTTATGGGGCTGTAAGGGGATGGTTTTATGCATAAAATAAATATTGAATTTATTTCTTCAGCTCAAGTTGGCAAAATGGCAGATGAAATGAAGAGTGATAAAGCAAGACTTTTATCTATAAATGGATACGTTGACATAGATGGAGTTCCAAAGGTTGTTTATAATTTTGAAATATCAAAGGAAAATGTTAAATCATTTATTTGCAAAGTAGATGACCTTATGATTTCATTAAAAGATCATTTTGGCAAATTTGTCATGGCTTATGAACAAGAGATTATGGAAATTATGCCAGTAAAATTTACTGGAGTAGAAGAAAAGCCTATGTTTATATCTAAGGATTCAACCCTTAGAGGGCAATTATTTACAGTTCCTATTCTTGAAGATGATGAAAAGCCTATGATTAAATAGCGATGGAGGGATGTAAATAATGGCTTATAAGGTATATTTTGATCCACATAATCCAACATTAGATGAACCTATTTCTTTAGTTTTACAAATAGAGGGAGAAACAGTTATAGATGCTGAAATTGATGTAGGTTTTAACCATAGAGGTATAGAGAAAATTTGTACTGAGAAAAAATATATAAAAACTCTATCTTTAGTGGAAAGGGTATGCGGTAAATGTTCCTTTTCTCACTCATTAAGCTATACTTTAGCACTTGAAGAGATTGCTGGAATAGTTACAACAAAGAGAGCTGAGTATCACAGAGTCATTATGGCAGAACTTGAAAGAATACAATCTCATTATTATTTACTTGGAAATATGGCTAAGTACATTGGCTTTGAAAGCGCATTTTATTCAATATTTGCATCAAGAGAAAAGATTATGGATTTAATCGAATTTTTAATGGGCAATAGGATTTATTATGGGTTTAATGTCATTGGTGGGGTTAAAAGGGATTTTTTAAAAAATGACTTAGATGCCATAAGCTTCATTGTGGCAGAATCTAGAGAAGATAACAAAAATATTTCTAAGTTCTTTTTAGAAGATTCTATCGCAAAGTCAAGGCTTAATGGAATTGGTGTGCTCTCTTTAAAAGATGCTGTAGATTTTGGAGTAGAAGGACCATATGCAAGAGCATCAGGAATTAAATATGATGTGAGGCTGCAAGATCCATATTGTTCATATCAAGATTTTAACTTCAATTTAATATTTGATACTTGTGGAGATGTTTTATCTAGGGTTAAAATGAGACTTCTTGAAGTGGAAGAAAGCTTTGGTATAATTGAACAAGCAATAAAAAATATTCCTCAAGGAAAGGTGAATATAGGATTTTTAGATTTTGAAATTCCTGATGGTGAATATCTTTCAAGAGTGGAATCTCCAAGAGGAGAGCTTTCTTATTATGTAGTATCAAGGGAAATGGATACTCCATACAGGGTAGCTATAAACACTCCATCATTTAAAAATTACTTTTCAATAGGAGCTATTTTAAAGGGGAGCAATTTACAAGATGTGCCGGTTATTGTAACAAGTATGGATATTTGTCTTTCCTGCTTTGATAGATGACTATTTAGGGGGGGTTAATTTGAAATTTTTAAAGTTCCTTTTTGCATTTGTTTTTTCTATGGTAATTTGGTTTTTAATTAGTTATGGTTATAATGATTTTTCATATACAAGCATTGGTATAGGGGTTTTTGCATCTGTTATTACAGGTTTTATTGCAGGAGGCAAGTTTACATTAAAACATCCACTTTGGCTTATAAATTTAAGAAGGGTGTACATTTTTATTTTTTATATTCCTATACTTGTTTGTGGATTCCTTAAACAAGGAGTTATAACATCTTGGCATATAATAACAAACAATTATAAAGAGAGCACTGTGGTTAAGATTCCTACAAAGATTAAGTCTAGCTATGGAATGCTTCTTTTGTCATCAGCTATTTCAGTTTCTTCAAATACTTTGCTTATGGATATAGAAGATGATGAAGATAATGATGAAAAATATTTATATATCCATTGCACTAATATTGATAAAGATAAAATAGATGATGCTGATAAAATAGTTAAAGAAGAACATGAAACCTGGATAAGGAGGATATGTGAAGAATGAGCATGTTTATAGAGTTTTTTTCTTTAGGTTTAGCTTTATTTTTACTTATCTTTCTACTTTTTATAAGATTTATAAGGGCATCTAAACTTTCTGATAAATTACTTGCACTTCAATACATTGAACTGTTAATTTTTATTTTTGTATTTATATATGGTTCATTTTCCGCAAATGATGTGGTTATAAGCATTGGTTTGATTTTCTCTATTTTGGGATTTGTAGGAATAGTATTTTTAAACAAGTTAGCAGGTGACTTAAAATGACTGTAGATATAAGGGTTAGGATTTTTATAGATGTATTTTTATTTATAGGAATATTATTTAGTGCAATAGGTGTTTTGGGTATTCTTAGAGGAAAAGATATCTTTAAAAGGATACAAAGCTCAATGGTTATTTATTCTTTAGGCGTATTTCCAATTTTAATTGCTCTTTGCGTTTATAATCTTTATAATGGGCATGTACAAAATTTTATTAAAATAATAATTGCTATGGTAATATTATTTTTAAGCTTGCCTCTTTTAAACAGCTTACTCATAAGAAAATCGCATCAATTACATAAGGAAGAAAGAAAAGATATTGCAATAAATGAGTATGGGAGTGATAAAAGTGATTGATTTTTTTATATTTAATTATTTAATACTTATTTTAATAGCAATATTAACAATTTCCATTGTATTTGTTAAAAAAAGATTTACTCTGCTTCTGCATTTATATTTAATGAGCATACTCATTTCAATTGAATTAATATTATTAAGGGCTTATACAAT
Organism: Clostridiaceae bacterium; assembly: GCA_031549885.1. Classification (GTDB taxonomy): domain Bacteria; phylum Bacillota; class Clostridia; order Clostridiales; family Clostridiaceae; genus WQUF01. The sequence continues at coordinate 14,028 of JAVBPD010000147.1, read as the reverse complement.
TGCTATAATTGAATTTATTATTGGTACTGTGTTAATTCAATTCATATGTTATTTCTTATTTAAAGAGAAAGGAATTGATAACGATGAAAAAGATCTTTTTTAGTTTTCTTATAATTGTAATTATTACATTTATATCTATAGGTTTTTTTCAATATAGTGGAGAAATTGTAAAGGAAGATAGCGCTTATAAAAGTGACGAGGTGCTTTTAAAAGAGGACTCTATTCCTTTTAATTTAGCTAACTTTAGATCTTTTGATTTAGTAGTAGTTATTTTGTTGATATCTACAGCTACAGCAGGTATATCAAATGTATTGCTTGTTAAAAAAGAAGGTGAAAAGCGTGAGCAAAAACAAGTTATTTGATTTAATAAAAGCCTATGCTTTTTTAATAACTCCTGTAATTTTAGTTTATGGTTTATACATGATGCTAGATAATAATAATTTAATTTTTGGCATTTCAGGAGCGCTGATTTTTATTGTATCACTTTGCATTTTTCTAATTGTGGGATATTATAAAGATGTTCACACTAAATTGTATAAGTTTTTTTATTATGGTTACAGCATAATAGCTATCTTAATAATTTTGTTTATATTTATTTGGCAAAATGGAATTAATATATTTATTTTAAGCGAAAATTTATATGTTAATGAAGTTACAATTAATATATTTTTTTCTTTAACAATTATTTTTGGAATAGGAAGCCTTTTGTTAAAATTAATAAAACATAGTAATAGCGAAAATAAAGACTAGGGGGCAGACTAATGATATTTAATTATTTTATTTGTTTATTTATAGCGCTTGCAGGTTTTTACATGCTCATATTTCAAAATGATATGTTTAAAAATATAGTGGCAATATCTTTGATTTGGTTTAGCATAATCATTTTTGTGGTATCATTAAATATTGGCTTTAATTTTAAATACTTATTTATATTTAATGAAACTAAAAGTTTGTTTGATCCTTTTTTAGAAAATGCTTTAGTAATTTTTGATATAATAAGGATCTTTACTTTAACTGTCTGCCTTGTAATAATTTCAAAAATAAATAATAATAAGAAATTGCAAATAAATAATTTTAAAGGAGGGGTAAAATGAATAATGATTTATATCAAACACTTCCTTTAATACTTATTGTAGTGTTATTTATTGGAGCACTTTTATTAAATATTTTAAATAGTAAAAAATATTTTAAAATGCATAAATATGTATTTATATGTATTGCATCTTTATTTGTTATAATTTCTATTTATATGGGGTATGTTGTATTTCATCACAATACCACTTTTGTTTACCTATTTAGCAATTTTACAAAAAATGATGCTTTGAAGGAAATAAACTTATATGTAGATTATTTTAACATGTTTCTGATAATCATTATGGCTATTGTTTATATTAGCTTTGTAATATTCAATTTAGTAAATTTAAACGAGAAAAAAAGCAAGTATTATTCCATAATAACCATATTTATAGGAGCGTTAACAGTATTTTTAACATCTGGAGATTTATTTATCACATATATTGCTGCTGAAATTATGGTATTATCTCAAGCATTTTTGTTAAGATATGATCAAGTTAGCAATATGAAAGACAATTTAAACTATATTGTATTTCAATGCATTTGCAGTTTATTTATATTTTCAGGAACAATTATTTTGTATGTATTCTTTGGAACATTTAATATTGGAGAATTAATAAAGGTTATAAAAGATGATACTTCTTTCTTAGTTATTTCATCTTTAGTTTTTTTGTTATCTGGATATGGTGCAAAACTTTTATTTATGCCTTTTCATAATATCCTTTCTAAAATACAATATAATTCAGAATTTAATTCCTCCTCTGTTACAGTTATAGGTACGTTTATAGCTGGAATTTATGCTTTAGTTAGAATTTCATTTACTTTATTTAATGGCAATAAGTTTCACCTAGAGTGGCTTTTTATAATTTGGGGATTTTTAATTATAATTATATCTGTAATGAAAGCTTTAGTTGAAAATAGTTTAAAAAAAATTATCACATATATAGCTTTATCAGAAGGTGGGTATTTTATAATTGGCATTGGAATTTCGCTTTTTTCTTATGATACGCCTATGCAATTAGGGGCTTATGGCGCTATTTATCATATGTTAAATATGGCTTTTTTTATTCCACTTTTGTATTTTTGTGAAGAAATCATTGAAAAAACAATGGGTACAGATGATGTTGATAAAATGGGAAATATTAGATATAAAAGCTTGCTGCTTGTTATATGCTTTTTAATTGGCATATTTAGCACAATGGGAATACCCATGTTAAACGGATTTGTTTCAAAATGGATGCTATATAAAGGATTGTTAAATATAGGGTTTATTCCTATTATTATAATTTCAGTTTTAGGATTTTTACTCATATTTATTTCACTTATAAAAGTTCTATATGCTATTTTAAATGTAAAAAATAAGCAAGATGTTAAAAAAGTTAAGCTTCATAACAGCGTAAGTATTTCAATGATGTTTTTAAGCTTAATGTGTATCATTACAGGATTATTTCCTCAATTTATTATAAATAATTTTTTAAACTCAATAGTAGCTTCTATTTATGATAGAAATGCATATATGAATCATGGTGAATCAGAAGGAAAGTTTGCAACAGCTTTAAATATTGAAAATGAAATTACTCCTTTAAAATGGCTTTTCATACTAGTGTTGATAGGGATTATTCTATATTTGGCGTTTATTATCATTAAATACCTAACTGGAAGATCTCTTAAAAATAAATTCCATGAAGAGGCGGTATATGACTTAAATGAAGAAGTAGATGGCTATACATCATCTGAACTTATTTGGAGTTTAAACAACAATTTTGGAAAGTATTTTAAGATATTTAAAAGGTTTAAAACAGAAAGCTTAAACAATTATGTTTTTATATTGTTATCTATTTTTGTGTCTTTAACCATTTATATAGCTTTATTTATTAGACTAGGGGGATAAGTATGAATATCGTAGAAATTCTAAAATTTATAGTTTGCATTTTAATATTTCCAGGTGTCATATTTGTTTCACTCTTTGGCTTTATTTTAATGGGTATTGAAGAAAAGATGTATTCAATAATGCAACAAAGGCATGGAAGTAGTATATTACAGCCAATTTATGATTTTGTAAAATTTTCGTCAAAAGGAATAACTCTACCTTCTAAAGCTTTTAAATCAATATTTATAGCTGCACCAGTATTGTCAATGGTTACAACGCTTTTAATGCAAATGTATATTCCTATTTTCAGTAATTATTTTATTTGGGGAAACTCATCTGATATAATATTCATATTAATACTGATGCTATTTCCTATCATAACGCTAATATTAGCGCAAGCAGCATCCGGAAATAGGTTTGCAGGAATAAATATTTCAAGAGCTATAGTAATGTTAATTTCATTTAGTATACCTCTTATAATTATATTTATATCAGTTGTTTATAAAGTAAATGAAGGATCTGAAAGTGGAATTTCTTTGACGTTAAAGAGCATATACGACTATCAAATTAAATATGGACCTTTAATAAAAAAGATATCGATGATACCTGCTGCAATTTCATTTTTAATGCTTATACCAGCCATACTTGGAATGTCGCCTTTTGATATATATGATTCAAACACTGAAATATTTGGGGGAATATCTTCTGTGTTTGGAGGTTTTCTTTTAGGTGTGGTAAAATTTACAAAAGCAGTTAATTTTGTAATAGTATCATCCATATTTGTCACATTGTTTTTTACATTTTTAGTTTCATCTATAAATATATTGAATATTGTTGTTTTTTATATCATAGTTATTATTGTAATAATAATTTCAATATCATTTGTGAAAAGCATAACTTCAAAAATTAAAATTGAGCAAGCGGTGAGTTTTTTTATAAAAGTACCTACAGTTTTGTCGATAATTAGTTTAGTATTAGTGTACTTTAAATTATAAGGAGAAAAGATCATGCTTAAAAAATTAGTAAAAAAAAGCCAAAGTAGATCTCCTTGGATATTTCATTTAAGGACGGGATCCTGTAATGGATGTGATGTGGAAATAAAGGCAATGCTTGGGTCAAAATATGACTTAGAAAAGTATGGCATAAAATTCACAAATAATCCAAATCAAGCAGATATAATTTTAGTCACTGGCTGTTTAACATCAAATTCAGGAAGCAAAGACAGAGTTAAAGATATTCTGTCTAAAATCCCAGAACCTAAAGCTATTGTATCTGTCGGGACTTGTTCTTTAAGCTGTGGTGTATTTAGCGATAGTTATGCAGTTGATGGGCCTCTTTTAAGATGGATAAATGTGGATATTAATTTAGCTGGATGTCCTCCTAGACCTAATGCTATTTTAGAAAGTATTTTAGAAGCTGTTAATTTGCTCAATAATAGAAAGGAAAGGGATTGATATTGCTAAATATAACCTATATTAGACATGCTATATTGAATATTTTTAAAAAGTCTAATACAAAAGCAAATATTAATAAAGCACCAAAGACTTATAGAGGATGTATAGTATTTGATCCAGATAAATGTATAAATTGTAAAAAGTGCATAGAGGTGTGTACCCCTAAATCCATAACTGATTTTATTGAAAATACTCCAAGTGGAAAGAGAATCACATATAAATTTGATATGAAAACTTGTGTTTTCTGTGGATTATGCAGCGATTTTTGCCCTAGAAATGCTATTTCATTTAATAATGAATCAAAATTTGTAAATGCAGATGTTAACATGTTTAAAACTGAAGGCACAATGCTTATAGAAGACTACAAATCTAATAGAAATGAAGTTTTAAGTGTTACTCAACCTATTACAGTAACTCAAATAGAGGAGCTTTTGACTACCATACATGGTCAGGTTGATGTGGTCTATGAAGAAAATAAAAAATCAGAAGAGAAAGAAGCAAGAGGAGAATTAATTAAAATACTATTTAATGAAAATGAAGAAAAAATTGTCCATGATAAGATTGTTGAAGCAAAATCTATAGAAGTATTTGAACTAGATTATGATGGTATAATTAATGAAATTAATGTAGAAGACGTAAAGATAATACCAATTAAAAATATACCAGTTGAAAATATACAAAGAGATGCTTTAATAGTTAAAGAAAGCAAAGTTGTAAGTAAACCAGATCCTATAAAAGAAGAGAAAAAAGATTTAGCTTCAGAATCTCAAAATAATGATCTATTAAAAGAACTATTCTCAAATGAAGAAGAAAGCAAAAAAACTATAAAGGAATCACTTTTTGAAACTACTACTAATATAAAGGGTTTGTTAAAAAATATTTTAGTTAAAAAAGATGAGGTTAAAGAAAAACCTATTGAAAGCAATAATAAAATTGAAAGCAATAACAAAGAAGAAATTAAAGATCATGAAAAGCTGGAGCAACATGAAATCATAGAAAAAGAAGAAACACAAATCAAAGAAGAAGTTAAAGAGGAAAAGGTTAAAGAGAAAGAAGTTAAGGAAGAGAAAGTTAAAGACGAAGAAGTCATAATTAAAGATGGAAAAATTGAAAATAAAGAATTTAAAGCAAAACAAGAAAACACTGATAACACAGTAGATCTTATGAACACTACAGTAGATCTTATGAATACTACAATTAGGAGCAGAGAATTACTTAAAGAGCTTTTTCCTGAGAAAAATTTTGTAGAAGATGATTCTAAAAATGAGTCCTCAGTTCAAGTAATATATAAAAGGGAAGATTTCACAAGTGGAAGGACAACTCACAATGTGATAAAAAAGGATTTGCTTCAAAAGATTTTCCCTGAAAATTATGATAATAAAGAAGATGGAAATAAAGAGGGGGATAATAAAGAAGTAGCACTAAAGGAATTAGAGGTTAAGGTTCCAGAATACATCCATAAACAAGCAACTGAGAATAAACTTAAGAACAAGAAAAATAATAATAAAAAAAATAAAGATAAGAAAAAGAAATAATCATTCAATGGTTTTAACAAAAAAAGTGTTTAAATTTATTTTCAAGGGGGATGAAAATATATATGTTAAAGCCACATAAATCATTTAAATATAGTTGTGTTTTTTTAATTGTTCTTTTTTTAGTTATATTTTTTATTTCACCATGGCTTAGAAGCTTAACTTATAGAAATTTAGTTTTAAGCGCTCCTAAGCTTAAAATTAACTTTCAAGACAAATCCTTAGAATGCTTTAAAGTAGATTTAGATGATGCTTCAATTTATGAGAAAATATCTTTTAATAAAAGTATTTTAAATATAAATTCTAAAATTCCAGATATTCAAAATATTCCTAAAGATAATGTTATTAAACTTAATTTTGGGAATTACAAACCAGATATTGTAAAAATAAGCTATATACTTTTAAGCAAAGAGGGGAAGAAGCTTTTAGCATATGGCGAAAAAATAAATGTATCTGTTTTTAATGACAATGATAGATTTGCATTTAAATTTCAAGAAAATAGTTCATCAAACTTAAATAAAAATGCATTTTGTAGAGTTTATTTTATAAATGTTTTTTTTGGAAATAAAAACTATATTTATGCATTTTACGCAAAAGATATAATAAATGCTAAATCATTTTTAAGCAATATAAGTATAGAAGATGGCAATAGATAGTTTTAGTATCTGTTGCTCTTTTTTTAGGGGTAGGCCTAAAGCATTTGCATAAGATCTTTACCGCAATATTATAATTAAATATAGTAAAATACAAAAATAGAGTATATAAATTTTGATTTCGACAAAAATATCCATTAATAAATTAAAATAATTTAAATCTAAGGAAGTGGAAGAGAAAGATGAAATCAAAATATAATCTTATAAATAAAACTATATTGATTATTGCTTTTGTACAATTAATTGCTTTATTTGGATTTTGTGTAAAAACTTATGGTGAAACAATAAATAATGTTATAGATTTTGCAGCTGGTTCAGGTTTTTCTGTAATTATAGATGAAAAAGGAGATATCTGGTCTTGGGGGTCAAATGAATATGGCCAATTAGGTTTAGGAGATACAGCAATTCGAAATGAGCCTACAAGAATATTAGTATCAGATGATGGTAATATTTTGCCTAAGTTTTCTAAAATAACTGCAGGTTATGGTTTAACGCTGTGTCTAGATATTCATGGAGATTTATGGTCGTTTGGAAACAGCGAAAGTGGTCAATTAGGCATGGGAGATGTAAGTGCAAATATGCTAAGGCCATTTAAAATTACATTAGCTGAAGATGGGTCGGATTTACCTAAATTTACTAAAGTAAAAGCAGATTATTTAACATCTTTTGCAATAGATTTAAATGGAAACTTGTGGGCATGGGGAAATGGTTATCCAGGCTCTAAAAAAACATATGCACCTAAAATGGTTCACGGGTTATTTGATGTAATAGATGTTGTGGCAGATTATGGAACATATTATGCTTTAGATAATTGCGGAAAAGTTTATTTCTGGGGGGAAAACATGGACAATAGTGTTTCAAATGTTCCTATACCTATAAAAATAAATTTTGAAAATGATATACCTTGCGTAAAACAGATTTCATGTGGAGATAAGTCATTATTAATATTAGATGAAAATGGAAGGGTTAAGGAAATTAAAAATAACGAAGAAATAGAATTTGCATTTGGAATAGATAAAGATAGCATTGTAGAGATGCCAATGTTTAAATTTATATCAAAGAGAAAGGGTTATTCTCTGGCAATCGATGACAAGGGGAGCTTGTGGGCTTGGGGACATGAGAAGGATTATGAAAATATAAAGTATCCAACAAAAATAAATGATTTTCATGAGGATGTTAAATTTATAAGCTTAAGCACATCAATAGATATTTTAGACACTAAAGCAAATAATTTTACCCTTGCTTTAGATGAAAATAGCCGTATTTGGTCATGGGGAAATAACGAAAACAACGTTACTGCAACAGGGATTCAATATGCAAATATAGATAGGCCAACTTTATCTGTTTTTTCTAATCCATATATTGAAGTAGTTGAAATGTTTAATGAACCAGAGATAGAAGTTTCTAGGCTTGAGGAAGAAAACAACGATATACTTCAAATGGATAGCATAACTTTAATTGCTGAAGAAAATACCTTAGATAAAACAGAAGATATAGAATTGAAGGCTCCTTTTGTAAATAGCATTTCAGAATCAGATAAAGTAATATCTGGAACTGGCAGGCCAGATAATATTGTAAGTGTAAATTTTAAAGATAGCAATAATATGAGAATTGTAACTAAAGTTGAAAAGGATGGAGCTTGGGAGATGCCAATACCTAACGGAGTAGGTATGTCAGGAGAAATATTTGCAATAGAAGAAGATGACAATGGAAATGTAAGCCCTGAAACTAAAATATTTGTTAAAAACAACAAAACTTATATTATTGGTGATATAGCTATTAATGCTTATGATTTTAGAGCAAGTATTGCAGATGTAGAGTTATTTACAGATGAGGATATAATAAAGAACTCAGGAGTTAAGGCATGGAATGTTATGACTGGAGTAAATCTCATAGATAAAATAAAGATAGATAAGTCAGCTATAAAGAAAGAACCAGGTACATATCCTATAGTGATAAGTGTAGATATGCTAAAGGTACAATTAGAAGAAGATGATTTAAATAAAGATGCTGTTATTGTGCATATGACCGTTGGAGATACAAGCTTACCATTTACTGGGGAAATGATTTTTAAAAGAATATGTATTGATTAATAGATTAATACTAAGCTAAATTATTATTAAAAAGACTAGGAGGGGTAATAAATGAGTTCTCATTATAAAAGTACAAGAGGTGAAATAATAAATATTGACGATTGCAATGGGCTTTTAAAAGGCATTGCAGAGGATGGAGGATTGTTTGTAAAAGAAGGATCATTTGAAAAATTTAATATTGAAGATTTTTTAAATTTAAAATATGAAGAAATGGCTTATAAAATATTACATATATTTTTTGATTTTAATGAGGAAGATTTAAAAGAAGCCATTAAAAGTGCATATAGTAAGTTTTCAAATAAAGAAATTACTCCTTTAAAAATATTAGAAGATAGAGCATTTATAGAACTTTATCATGGTCCAACTGGAGCATTTAAAGATATTGCTTTAACGCTTCTTCCTTATCTTATGAAGCTTGCTATGAGGAAACAAAGTATTAAAGATAAAATATTAATTTTAACTGCCACATCAGGTGATACAGGAAAGGCAGCACTTGAAGGGTTTAAGGATATAGAAGGAATAAAAATAATGGTTTTTTATCCAAAATATGGAGTAAGTGATGCTCAAAGGTATCAAATGATAACTCAAGAAGGCAACAATTTAGAGGTCCTTGGCATTAATGGAAATTTCGATGATGCTCAAACTTGTGTAAAGAGCATATTTACAGATGATACTATAAAAAATCAATTAAAGAAAATAGGGTATATATTTTCTAGCGCTAATTCCATAAATATTGGAAGGCTTTTTCCTCAAATTGTATACTATTTTTATGGATATATTAGCCTTGTGAAAAATGGAAAAATTAAGCTTGGAGACGAAATAAATATTGTGGTTCCGACAGGAAATTTTGGAAATATTTTATCAAGTTATTATGCGAAAAAATTAGGACTTCCTGTAAAAAAATTCATATGCGCTTCTAATGAAAATAATGTTTTAACTGATTTTATAAATACTGGGGTATATGATATAAAGCGAGATTTCTATACAACTATAACCCCTTCTATGGATATTTTAATATCAAGCAATTTAGAAAGGCTTATTTATGACATTTCTGGTGAGGATCCTGAAGTTGTAAAAGGTCTCATGGGTGATTTAAAGAATTTTGGCAGGTTTGAAATAAATAACAACATGAAAAATCATTTAAGTAATTTTTATGGGAGTTATGCTACTGAAGGTGAAATTTTAAATGTAATTAATGATGTTTATAAAAAACATGACTATGTTTTAGATCCTCATACTGCAGTAGGGCAGGTGGTTTATAATAAGTATTTAGAGGAAGCAAAGGATGAGGCTTATGCATTAATTACTGCTACAGCTAGTCCATATAAATTTGCAAAGACTGCTCTTAAAGCTTTAGGGTATGAAGCTCATTCTAAAGAATCTGATTTTGAAGAAGAGCTTTCTTTAAAAACAAATAGCAAGATTCCTGATTTTATAAATGATATTAAATGGAAAAAGGTTATTTATGATAATTTAATTGAAAAAGATGAAATTAAAGATAGAGTGATTAGTTTTGTTTTAGAAAAGCAATGTTAAATAAAAGGCAACCAATCTTAAACTGGTTGCCTAAACAATATATCAGTTTTTTAATTATTTTTTATCATACTTGACTTAATTCAATATAAGCTGTTATTTCATTGTTGTAGGAACTCATCTGAAATGTACAATTGCCATATTTATTTAATATTCTTTGCACATTTTTTAAACCTATACCTTGATGTTCCGTTTTTGTGGTTGCTCCAGATGTAAGTATTTTGTGTACATCTAGAGAATTTGAAGTGCTGTTTGTGATTATGATTAATCTGGATTTATTGGTTCTTTGTTCAACAGTTATAGATACTCTTCTTTGTTCTGATTCATATGCTCCCTCTATAGCATTGTCAAGGAGACACCCAGCAACCCTACCAATATCTATTTCGCTAATAGGAAGATTGGAAAGACTGCATTTTAAAGAAATATCCATATGAACTTTCATAGATTCAGCTCGAGCCTGTTTATCTATTAAAAGTGAAATTAATGTAGGGTTTTCTTCCATTCGACGGCTAAGATTTAAATTATCCTCTACATTTGTTAAAGTGTTCAAAAAAGATTGATGATATTTTTTACAAGCCTCAAGATCACCAACTGCAAAATAACCACTATAGGTTTGTAAAATGTTATTAAAATCATGCCTTATAGCTCGAAACTCATCTAAACTTTTTATAAGAGAATTTATATGTGCTTCTTTGTTATGTACATCAGCTTTTTCATGCTGATAAAATTTGAGGATAAGCGTAGTTGCAAAAAATAAAGCAAGAATTATAAAAATAAACAAATTGGCTACAATTAAATTAGAAACAACTACGGGTATAACAACTACACAAATATAAGCAAAGCATGATTTCAATATAAAAATCACTAAATCTTTTCTAGGATGTGCAAAGGTTGAAGCCTTTGAAACAAGCATTTGAGGGTTCTTGTCTAGTATGCGAGAAGTTATTGAAAAAATAATTATTCCAATTATTAAATTAAAAACGTGACGGGTAGCATCTAATAAGTAGTTAAAATGCAATGAGTCAGGTTGTACAAATAAAACAGAGCCTGCTAACCGGTTCAGGCTATGAATAATTATATAATATAAATATACATGTCCCATTAGCTCTATTGATCGAACAGGTGATAATTTTAGTATTTTAATGCCAAGAAAACAGTAGAGTAAAGCTGTAATTGGACTTGGGCTTGTAATAATGAGGTGTTGTACTTTTGTAAATGATACCATGCCACCAATGAAATATATAACATATATAAGCATGCTTTGTAAAATAGTTCCAGTTAAAAAGGCAAAAAGTGCGTTTTGCTTAATGCTTGTTTTTTCACCATATATGCGTAAAATTAGATTTGCATTCATATACATTAGGGCAAAATTAAAAAAGAAAGCAAAAAACATCAATATAATTTGCATTTCTGTTGAGTATGCAAATTTTGAAAACATAAATTTGATTACCCCACTTTTTAGTTAATTAGGTAGTCCTTATAGTAAAATATATATATCTAATAAATATATACTATAAACATGCATTTTTCAATCTATAAATTAGAAAGCTATGATTACTTAAACTAATAATAGCTTAAAAATAACTTTAATTCAATATTTGGAAAATTATTACTCTGAAATGCACTAATATTAAAGATTGAATAAAGGAAAGGTTTGTTATTTTGGATATAAAAATTTATCTCAAAGGTTTGATGATCATAGGCAATACTGTATAATTGGTTTTTAAAATTTTACCAACCTATTTTAAAAGAAAATTAAACAAAAGCGTTGAAAATACTTGAATTGAATGATATACTACTAAAATATAGTAAAAATAAACTTATAGCTGGTAAAAAAACTGTATAATTGAATGATACCAAGGACTTTATTGAATTGGTGGAATTGAGAAATGGCTTAATTGCTATGGTTTAACCTTAACATGAGATGTATTGAAACTAACAATAATAATTTGGAATTACATGTGGATTTTTTGTTTAACCTTAACATGAGATGTATTGAAACTTGCTGAAGAAGTTGCTTAATGCTGGATAAAATAAAGTTTAACCTTAACATGAGATGTATTGAAACTATGATTTTAATCTTTCATCTATCTCCCCCAAAAGTTTAACCTTAACATGAGATGTATTGAAACTATAAAAAATCTATATCTACATTATTAATTTTTTTTTGTTTAACCTTAACATGAGATGTATTGAAACATAGAAGGCGTTAAGAGCATGTCACAGACTATACAAGTTTAACCTTAACATGAGATGTATTGAAACAGCTTTTCAAAATGGTATTATAAAACCTATTTGGGGTTTAACCTTAACATGAGATGTATTGAAACAAATAAACCTCCTTTACAGTTGGCATTACAAATTGTTTAACCTTAACATGAGATGTATTGAAACAAAGTTAAAACAATTCAATATTCTAAAAAATATATAGTTTAACCTTAACATGAGATGTATTGAAACGTATATCCAATCATTGAAGGGTATTCATTAGACATGTTTAACCTTAACATGAGATGTATTGAAACTTTAAAGCGTGTTTGGTTTTATCCCATGAAGCCATGTTTAACCTTAACATGAGATGTGTTGAAACTTAAAAATGTATTTTGTTTTAAATCTACTAGAAACAAGTTTAACTTTAACATGGGATGTATAATATCCTAATTTATATAAAATTGGAGTTTATATATGAAAATTCACGAATTAAAATTAAAAGTATTTTTACTTGAAGACATTAAAATGGAAGACACTCAAAAAGAAATTGCGGATATTATAGATAGAAGTTTTTTTGTAACTGATGATTTATCTTTTATTCACAATGAAAATAAATATAAGTTTTATGTTTTTTCAAGCTTTTATCCACTTGAAAAAGAAAAAGTGTATAAAAAGCATAGCATTTATACTATTACAATTAGAACTATAGACGAAAATTTAAGTAATCATTTTATAAAACATTTAAAAAATCAAACTACTAAATTTATGAAGGCACTTATTATAGAACATAAAATCTTGCCTAAATTTAAAATAGATAAGATTTATTCTTTAACTCCATGTATTTTAAAATCAGATGATGGTTATTGGAGATATAATTTATCCATAGAAGAGTTTGAAAGAAGACTTAAAGAAAATCTCATTAAAAAATATAATTCATTCTTTAATAAAAATATAAATGAAGATTTTGAATTTTATAACTTTTTAGAGTTTAAAAATAGAAAACCAATTTTAAGTAATTATAAAAAAATAAGGCTTTTAGGAGACAAAATTACTTTAAAAATATCAGATGATAAAATAGCTCAAGAATTTGCATATTTTGCATTAAGCACTGGAATACTAGAAATGAATTCTCGTGGATTTGGATATATGAATGCAATTTGAAGGAAGAACAATTTTTTAATTAATTCATTTAATAATATATAACAAATTAACCTTAAGCATAAGATGTATTGAAACATGTGTTTTTCATATAAATACAAATTTAAAATTTTAACCTTAACATGAGATGTAAATAAAATATCTAGTTTTCTTTAAGATATTTAAAAAATTAATGTATTTTAAAGTAGTATGAGTTCAAAATATTTATTTTGAACTCATTTTTGTATAAGAAAAACACATTGATTTTTTAAATTATATATTATATAATTTATTGTAAGATTAACGTTAATTTTAAGATATTAAATAAATTCTAATGATTTTAAATATATAGATGGAATTTGCAGGAGGGAGTAGTTTTGCTTAAAGAATGTTTAGAAGCATTTGAACACCTTCAAAAAAATGAAGAAAATCTTGTAATAGATAATTATGTTTTAGATGAAGGTACATATT
>JAVBPD010000102.1:0-9139 GCA_031549885.1 Clostridiaceae bacterium | reverse complement strand
TTAGTTATATTAATAATACTGATGAAGTATCAGATCAAACTATTGATGAAATAGATAACTTCATTGTAAGTTTCGAAAAAATAGCAAATTCATATGGAGTTCCAAAGGTTGACCTTGTAACGCTTAATGGAGTCTTAAAGTCCGAAAATCAAAAAGTAAGTCAAAATATTTTGAAAGATACAATTTGGGTATATGAAAATTAAGTAAATTCGATTTTGAAAATAGTTTTGATAATAAATCCTTAATATTAATAATGTGTTTTGTTCAACTTACTACAGCGCAACAATTTCTAAATTAAAAATAGTTTAATAATTAATTACTTAAAGAAGAACTAGACGGAGGAATTATATGGATTTATGAAAAAATAGTGAGGTAAAATAATTTCGTATTTTAAATTATTATTTAGAAAATATTTACAAAAATATATTTGACCATTTTATTACAATTTGATAAAATATGACATAAGATGAATATTTTAGGAGTTAATGAAATGGATGATAATTTAAGAAGAATTATTGTAAAGTTACTGATAAATGAAAATAAAGAAAAGCTTGATATAAAGCCTAAATCCATTCAATATGAGACAAATAAAGACCTAGACAATATTTTGAATTTTAAAGAAATGCGAAAAATAACTTAAATAATGAGAAATCAAAGGGAGAATTAATCTACTTATGATTTCTTTTTTTTTATTTTTATAGCAGTTTATTGATTTTAAATTGTGTATATGTAATACTGTGGTTAATATATGTAGAATCTTTGGAGGTTAAAATGTTTTACAAAAAAAAGAAGAAAACTAAATGGTTTATATTTGTTCCTATAATAATTATACTTTTTTTACTTATAGGTATAGGGATTTTAGCCATTTCAGGAAAGAATATAAATTCTTATTTTGGAAATATATTTAAAAACAATAACAAAGAACAACAAAAGCCTGAAGATGTTCTTTTTCAATATTTTTCATATATAAATGATGGCAAATATGAAGAAATGTATTCTTTTTTAGATGATAAATCTAAGGCAATTGTTTCACAAGAAGAATTTATAACTAAAAACAAAAACATATATGAGGGTATTGAAGCTAAAGATTTAAAGATTAATATAACAGATGCATCAAGTTTAGAAAAAGGTGAAATAACTATAAATTATATAACTAGCATGGATACTTTAGCTGGAAATATATCATTTTCAAATAAAGCAATATTAAGCCAAAATGAAGAAAAACAATTTAAACTTTTCTGGGCCACAAATTCAATTTTTCCTTCTTTAGACTCTGAAGATAAAGTTAAAGTAAATACTTTACCATCTGAAAGAGGAAGTATATATGACAGAAACGGAAGTATGCTAGCAGGAAGTGGCACGATCTCTTCTATAGGTTTAGTTCCAGGAAAAATGAGTGAAAATAAAGATGAAGATATAGCTAAAATATCTGAGCTTTTAGATGTGCCAATTGATAATATAAATAAAATGTTAAACGAGCCATATGTAAATTCAGATACATTTGTTCCGATAAAGATGATTTCAAAAGGTCAAGATGAGCTTGAAAACAAGTTGCTTTTAATTAAAGGAATTATGATAACAGATGTGAATAAAAGATATTATCCTTTAGGAGAAAAAGCATCGCATTTAACTGGATATGTACAAAATGTAAGTCAAGAGGATTTAGATAACTTAAAAGATAAAGGATACAATGAAAATAGTGTAATTGGAAAAAGTGGCCTTGAGCAAATTTATGAAGATACTCTTAGAAGCATAGATGGTTATGAAATTTTAATTGTGGATAGCCTTGGTTATAAAAAAGAGACTTTAGCAGAGAAAGAGAAGAAAGATGGTACTAGCATTACCCTTACCATTGATAAAAATATTCAAAGTTTGTTGTATGATGAATTTAAAAGCGATAAAAACTGCTCGGTTGCTATGGACCCTAAAACAGGAGAGGTTTTAGCTTTAATTAGCACACCATCTTTTAATGCAAATGATTTTGTACTTGGCATTTCCGAAGACAAATGGAATGCTTTAAATGATGATTTAAATAAGCCGATGTACAATAGGTTTATGGCAGCACTATGCCCTGGATCTTCATTTAAGCCTATTATTGCAGGAATAGGAGTTTCCTCCAGAAAAATAAATCCTGATGAAAATTATGGTTACGCTGGCCTAAGCTGGCAAAAGGATCCATCTTGGGGAAATTATAAAATTACCACTACAAAGGAATATGGAAATATAGTAAACCTTAGAAATGCTTTAATTTATTCAGATAATATTTATTTTGCTAAAGCTGCTCTTAACATTGGTGGAGATTTGTTAAAAGATGAATTATTTAAATTAGGATTTGATGAAAAAATTCCATTTGAATATAATTTATATTCTTCTATTTTTTCTAATGATAGTAATTTTGATTCTGAAATTCAGCTTGCAGATAGTGGATATGGACAAGGACAGGTGCTTATAAATCCAGTACATATGGCTTCTTTGTATAGTGCATTTCTTAATGATGGAAATATGATCAAGCCTTATTTGATAAAAAAAGATGGAAAAACTCCTGAATATTTTATAGAAAATGGATTTACTAAAGAAGCTTCTGATATTTTATATGATGATTTAAAAGCTGTAGCTGACCATACTTTTAATTCATTAGGTTTAAAAAATGATTTAGGGCTTGCTGGAAAAACAGGCACTGCAGAAATTAAAAAGTCTCAGGATGATGCTTTAGGAACTGAATTTGGATGGTTTAATGCGTTTACTTATGATAAAAATTCGCAAAACCCTATGCTTATAATAACCATGGTGGAGGATGTGAAAAATAGGGGTGGAAGCGGATATGTAGTTCCAAAGGTTAAAAATGTTCTGGATAATATGAATTTAGTAAAAAATCAATAATTATATTATTTGGAATAAAAAAGAAAAGCTTTAGATGAATATTGTCTAAAGCTTTTCTTTTTTACAAAAATTAATAAAATGTAGAATAATAATTCATATTTAATTAGAAAAAAAACATTATTTATTATAATATAATATCAATAAAAGTTGTTTAGATAATTCACATTAATATTAATTTTTGTCCTATAAAATTTTGTCAACGTAAAAATTTTAAAATTTGTCGTGAAAGTTTATTCAATGTAATTGAATAAGTATTAAAAATGTGATAGTATATCAATTAATGTTTTCATAGGAGGTGTTTTGTTGATCAAGTATATAATCAATAGATTTTTGATTAGTTTATTTACCTTATTTGTAATCATAACTTTAATTTTCTTTTTAATAAGACTTCTGCCAGGTGATCCATTTAATAGTGATAAAAACATACCAGCACAGGTTAAGGCAAATATGCTGGCAAAATTTGGACTAGACAAGCCCCTGATTCAGCAATATTTTATTTATTTTTCAAATGTTATAACTAAAGGCGATATGGGTCCATCTATGAAATATGTGGCAAGGCCCGTTTCAAACATAATAACTTATTCTTTTCCTGCTTCTGCGAAAGTAGGTTTTCTTGTAATATTGGCTTCTGTCATTGGAGGAGTTAATTTAGGGATACTTTCTGCATTAAATCAAGGAAAATTCTTAGATAGGTTTACTATGCTTATGGCCACAATTGGGGTTACAGTACCAAGTTTTGTGCTTGCAAATCTCTTAATTCTATTTTTTTCACTTTATCTTAAAGTGCTTCCACCTACAGGTTATGGGCAGTTTAGACATCTTATTATGCCGGTTATAGCACTTACTGGCTATTCAATGGCATTTATAACAAGGCTAACACGAAGCAAATACCTTGAAATTGTTCAACTTGATTACATAAGAACAGCTAGAGCAAAGGGGTTAAAAAAATTCAAAGTCATCTTTAAACACGCTTTAAGAAATTCTATAATACCTGTTGTAACATACTTAGGACCTCTTATAGCAGGCGTTTTAACAGGAAGTTTTGTAATTGAAACTATATTTGCAATACCAGGTCTTGGACGTGAATTTGTACAATCTATAGGCAATAGAGATTATACACTAATATTAGGAGTTTCAATATTCTATAGCTGTCTTATAATAGCTTGCAATTTTATTGTAGACATATTATATGTTTTAATTGATCCTAGAATAAAACTTGATAATGTTGATGCTTAATCTTTAGGAGGAGAAGATATTATGGAAATATTAGAAGATTCCTTTTTAGAAGTTAACGATGATGAGAAACAAGCTGATGAAGCTGTTAGACCAAATATTACATATTGGCAAGATGCTTGGCGCAGGTTTAAAGAAAATAAACTCGCAATTTTTGGACTTATTACAATAATTATAATATTGATTTGCGCTATAGTAATACCTATTTTCAAACCAGATTATTACACAAATGATTATTCTATTGCAGATAAACCTCCAAGCTTAAAGTTTTGGTTTGGAACAGATAATTTAGGTAGAGATATTTTTACAAGGATTTGGTTTGGAGCTCGTTATTCGCTTATAATAGCTTTTACTGCAAGTTTTATTAATTTAATAATAGGTATAATTTATGGAGGAATTTCAGGATTTGCTGGTGGCAGAGTTGATACAATAATGATGAGAGTTGTTGATATCATATACTCAATACCTATGATGATTTATGTAATTTTATTTATAGTTTTTTTAGGAGCAGGGCTTAGAAGTATAATCTTTGCACTTGCAATATCTTATTGGCTTCCTATGGCAAGGATGGTAAGAGGTGAAATACTTCAACTTAAACAGCAAGAATTTGTACTTGCAGCCCGTGTCATGGGAGCATCAAATATGAGAATTTTGTTTAAGCATTTAATTCCAAACTGTGTTGGACAAATTATTGTAACTTTAACTTTATTAATACCTTCTGCAATTTTTACAGAGTCATTTTTAAGCTTTATAGGGCTTGGGATACAAGTTCCAAGGGCTTCATGGGGAACTTTAGCATCAGATGCAGTTGCGTATTTACGCATTGCACCATACAGGTTAATATTTCCTGCTCTTGCAATAAGTATAACAATATTAGCATTTAACATGATAGGGGATGGCCTTAGGGATGCTCTTGACCCTAAAATGAGAAAGTAGGATAATATGGAAAACTTGTTTAAAATTAATAATTTAAAAACTTCATTTTTTACTCATTTTGGAGAAGTTAAGGCTATAGATGGCGTGTCAATGTACTTAAATAAGGGAGAGACTTTAGGCATAGTTGGAGAATCAGGCAGCGGTAAAAGTGTAACCATGTTATCAGTTATGAAACTTCTTCCTGACAGTGCTAAAATTGTTTCAGGAGATATTGTATTCGATGGTCAAAACTTAGTAGGTTTAAATGAAAAGCAGATGGAAACCATAAGAGGAAATAAAATTGGAATGATATTTCAAGATCCAATGACCTCATTAAATCCCGTGTTCACTATTGGCAATCAGATCGTTGAAACTATAATGGAACATAAGAAGATTTCAAAAAAAGAAGCAGAAAAGAACTCTTTAGAAATTTTAAATCTTGTTTCAATACCAGACCCAATAAAGAGGATGAAACAGTACCCTCATGAACTTTCAGGAGGTATGCGCCAAAGAGTAATGATAGCTATTGCAATTTGTTGCAATCCTAAATTATTAATTGCAGATGAACCAACAACTGCTCTTGATGTTACAATTCAAGCTCAAATACTAGATTTAATGAAGGATTTGCGTAAAAAGATTAATATGTCTATTATACTTATAACTCATGATCTAGGTGTTGTAGCAGATATTTGTGACAGGATAAATGTAATGTATGCAGGAGGTATTATAGAAAAGGGAACTATTAGAGACATATTTTATAATCCAAAGCATCCTTATACAATTGGACTTTTAAATAGCGTACCTAATCCTAAAAATCTCATTAAAGAAAAACTTGTTCCAATTAAAGGACAGCCACCAGATCTTCTTAAACCACCAAAAGGTTGTACGTTTGCACCAAGATGCAAATATACCATGAATATATGTTTAAAAAATCGACCTCCTTTTTTTAATGTTGGTGATGGGCATGAAGCTTGTTGCTTTTTAAACCATGACAAGTCTCCAAAGAAAATCATAGATATAAGGGGGAGGTAAAATGGCGCTTTTAGAAGTTAATAATTTAAAAAAATATTTTATTTCAAATAAAGGGATTTTAGGGAAAACAAAACAAATAGTTAAAGCTGTTGATGATGTTAGTTTTTCAATTGAAAGAGGAGAAACACTTGGACTTGTTGGAGAGTCTGGTTGTGGCAAAACTACTATTGGAAGGACAATTGTAAGACTTTACAATCCAACAGAAGGAAAGATAATATATAAAGGAAATGATATTTCAAACATTAATCAAACTGAGCTTATTCCTTATCGAAAGAGCATTCAAATGATATTTCAGGACCCTTATTCTTCGCTTAATTCTAGGATGACAGTAGGGGACATAGTTGGCGAAGCTGTAGATATTCATAAAATTGCATCTGGCAAAGATAGAACTGATTTGATTTTAGATATGCTTTCAAAAGTTGGCTTAAGCAAATGGCATATAAGCCGTTATCCACATGAGTTTTCAGGAGGCCAAAGGCAGAGAATAGGAATTGCAAGAGCTCTTGTTGTAAATCCGGAATTTATAGTATGTGACGAACCTATTTCTGCTCTTGATGTATCAATTCAAGCTCAAATTATCAATATGCTTGAAGAACTTCAAAAAAATATGAATTTAACTTATTTATTTATAGCACATGATTTGTCAATGGTTAAACATATATCGACAAAAATAGGAGTTATGTATTTAGGAAGCATGGTGGAAATGGCAGAGAGCAACGAATTATATGCAAATCCTATGCATCCATATACTATTTCTCTTTTATCTTCAATACCTATTCCAGATCCAGATGAAGCCATAAAGACTCAGAGGATAAAGTTAAAAGGTGAGATACCGTCACCTATTAATACTCCTCCAGGTTGTAAATTTAAAACAAGATGTGCATATGTTAAAGACATTTGCCAGGCTGAGTGTCCAAAGCTTAAGGAAATATCAAAAAATCACTATGTAGCATGCCATAATTTTAATTAATATTATATTGAGGAGGAAAAAGTATGAAAAAATTTTTATCATTAACTATTTGTTTAGTTTTAGCAGTTTCATCGTTAACTTCTTGCGGTCAAGGAGGGGGAGGGACTGCTGCCACCGAAAAGGTTTTTAGAAGAAATATTATCTCAGAACCACGTACAATAGATCCTTGTTTAAACTCTGAAGCATCGGGCGGAGCTGTTATAGACAATTGCTTTGAGGGATTAGTAGGATATGATAAAAATGGTGAGAAAATTGTCCCTGAGGCTGCTGAAAGTTATACGATTTCAGATGATGGACTTGTATATACATTTAAAATAAGAAGCAATG
This sequence comes from Clostridiaceae bacterium, assembly GCA_031549885.1. Classification (GTDB taxonomy): domain Bacteria; phylum Bacillota; class Clostridia; order Clostridiales; family Clostridiaceae; genus WQUF01. The sequence goes on along the minus strand of JAVBPD010000102.1, from coordinate 1,782 downwards.
AAACTTGGAGCAATGGAGACAAAGTAACTGCTAAAGATTTTGAATATGCTTGGAAGAGAACTTTAGATCCTGCCCTTGCTACAGATTATGCAAGTGAACTTTTTTACATAAAAAATGCTCAAAAATATAATGCTGGTGAGGTAGATGCTTCTCAAATAGGCATAAAAGTAATAGATGATCAAACTCTTGAAGTTACACTTGAAAAACCTACTGCATATTTTTTAAACATACTTACAATGTATTATGGATTCCCTATTAACCAAAAAGCAGTTGAACAAGGTGGAAGTGAATGGGCTCTAAAACCTGAAACTTATATTGGAAATGGCCCTTATGTTTTAAAAGAGTGGAGACCTAAAGATACTATAGTTTTAGAAAAAAATCCAAAATATAGAGATGCTGCAAATGTTAAAGTTGATAGAGTTGAGCTTAGAGTTTTATCAGATCCAAATTCTACTCTTGCTACCTTTGAATCTGGCGATATAGATTGTATCATAGGGAACTTGCCTCCAGCTATGGTTCCTCAGCTTATACAAGATAAAAAAGCTATAGTTGCACCTTATTTTTGTACTACATGGATGAATATAAATGTTTCTGAAAACGCTATGACATATAATCCTACTGAATCAAAAGTACTTCTTGATGTTAAGGTGAGAAAAGCTATTAACCTTGCAATTGATAGAAATGCTCTTGTAAACAATGTTACAAAAGCTGGTGAAATACCTGCCACATCTTTAATTCCTCCTGGAATTATTACAAACGAAGGCAAGGATTTTAGAAATACGGATTATTTTAAACCTGAAGGCGATGTTGCTGAAGCAAAGAAGCTCTTAGCTGAAGCAGGCTTTCCTAATGGCGAAGGCTTTCCTGCTTTAACATATATAAATTCAAACGTAGGTGTAAACCCTGATGTTGCTCAAGCTATTCAAGCTATGCTTAAGACAAATTTAAATATAACTTTAAACATTGAAAATATGGAATATGCGGTGCTTTTAGATAGAAGAAATGCAAATAATAGACAATATACCATGGCTTATCGCAGATGGATAGGTGACTATCTAGATCCAGCTACTTTTATAGAACTTTTCACATTAGATAGCGGCAAGAACTGGACAAATCCTAAATATGAAGATTTAGTTGAACAAGCTAAGAGTGAAACCGACCAAGCAAAGCGATTTGATTTAATGCATCAAGCTGAAGGCGTTTTAATGGAAGATATGCCAATTATTCCTCTTTATTATTCAACAAACCCTTATATGATAAAGGATTATATTAAAGGATTTACTTATTCGCCAATAGGGACATTTTATGTTAAAAACTTAGATATAGTAAAATAATTAAAACAAAAAGAAGGGCTCTAAGCAAAATAATGCTGGAGCCTTCTTTATAATATATTTCGTCCAAATTTTAAGAATTTATATAAAAGTGTTCCTATTTTCTTAAAAAAATTTTCCGAGAAATTATTTTTATTTTCGATATTTTTATCTGCGCAGTTTTTCATATTTTTTATTTTTTTTAATTTCACAAAGCACCTCTAGGCCATCTGGCGACTTTGTCGAATCAGGTGGCTAAGCTCGGAGGATATCCTATATCTTCTCCATATTAAATTGCACTTTTTTAGACTCTTTTTAATTCATCATAATTTTTAACAGAAATTAATTCTACAATACTTTTATTTATTATTTCTTTTTCAAGGTAATATTTCATGTCCTCATAGTTAACGGATACTTTGCAGTAATTATCGCAGTTCTTAGTTTCAAACTTTTCTTCAAAATTTATTATGGC
>JAVBPD010000010.1:0-13176 GCA_031549885.1 Clostridiaceae bacterium | reverse complement strand
TGTATCATGTATTATCAACTCCTATGTGTCTTCTCATATTACACTATCACAATTATCTATACATGTGCAATCTATATTTATTTGGTAAATCTATTTGTTTGTCAGTATAAAGTTTTCTTTAGATTAAAATTGTTAACGACTGAAGGAAATTTATCAATAGAAAAGCTCGATGAAAAGATAAAGCTTGTTGAAAATATAACACCTCATAAAACTAGAATAACTGTAGAACTTCACAGGGAACTTGTTAACCCATTTTTAGAATACTTAAATGGATTTGTAAAAGAAAAGGCAAGTAGATTTGCAGGGCTTGTTTCACAAGGAAAGTTTAAATATGTGTTTAAGGTTAAATATGATGAAGAAACCATGTGGCTTTATGCTGATAAAAATATAATTGATAAGAAATTGTTAAAGAAATTAAACTCTAAAACTTGCGCAGAATTCTTTAAATAATATTTATTGAATTTAAAATAAACCAAAACTAAATAAGAGCATTCTTTCATAAAACCCTTTCAAAAAAAGAAAAACATGTCAGGGTTATTTGTTGTATCTAAAAATATCTATTTAAAGAACAGTGTCCTTTCTTTTAAAATTTTCCCTTTGTCGATTATAAATTTAAAAGTAAATTTTGTCTTAAAATATTTTTTTTAGAAATAGGAATATTTTAAACTATACTTTTTTAAAGTTATAGTTAACTTTTCTGAAAAATACCCCAATTTATGGATCAATTGCAACTTTAAAATTGGTAGAATTCTTACCCTCCATCATTAAAGCAGCCTTTTGGAATTAAAGTTTAATTAAAAGTTAAATTAATAAAACATTAACTATTTTCAATTGGTTTTAGATGTGATAAAATAGCCATATAACGTTTTCAAATTTTTTTAAGGAGGTTCTTTAATGAGTGAACTTGTAGCAAAAATTGATAGTATTTTATGGGGATGGCCTTTAATTATTCTCCTTCTGGGAACGCACATATTTTTAACAATTATATTAAAATTCCCTCAAAAATACATCTTTAAATCCATTAAACTATCAGTTACAAAAGACCCTGATGCAACTGGTGATGTAAGCCAATTTAGTGCTCTTACAACTGCTCTAGCTGCTACAATAGGAACAGGTAATATTGTTGGTGTTGCCACTGCTATTGGAATAGGTGGACCTGGTGCTGTTTTATGGACTTGGCTTACTGGTGTTTTTGGCATTGCAACTAAATATGCTGAAGGGTTATTATCTGTAAAATACAGAGTTAAAACTTCTGATGGCACAATGGCAGGTGGCCCTATGTATGTGCTTGAACATGGATTAAAGCAAAAATGGCTTGGAGTTTTATTTGCAATATTTACATCTATTGCAGCTTTTGGTATAGGTTGTATGGTTCAATCTAACTCAATAGCTGGTATGGCACAAAGTACTTTTAACTTAAATCCTGTTATAACTGGAATCGTTATGGCTATACTTACAGCAATGGTTGTTTTAGGTGGATTGAAAAGCATTTCTAAGGTTTGTGAAATTTTAGTTCCATTTATGGCAATATTCTATGTTATTGGATGCATAATACTTTTATGCATAGGTTATAGAACACTTGGAAATACAGTGGTTACCATTGTAAAAAGTGCCTTTACTGGTCAAGCTGCTATAGGCGGATTTGTTGGTTCAACTTTAATTTCTGCAATGAGATATGGAGTTGCAAGAGGATTGTTCTCTAATGAATCAGGACTTGGAAGTGCCCCAATAGTTGCTGCTGCTGCTCAAACAAGAAATCCTGTAAGACAAGCAATGGTTTCCTCAACAGGAACATTTTGGGATACAGTTGTTGTATGTTTATTAACAGGTTTAGTTTTAGTAAATTCAGGTATGTGGGAACAAGGCTTTGTTGGAGCTGAGTTATCATCAAAAGCATTTGGACAAATCCCTGTATTAGGACCAATTATTTTAACAATTGCACTTTTTGCATTTGTATTTTCCACTATTTTAGGTTGGTGCTATTATGCTGAAAAGACCATAGAGTATTTATTTGGTAAGCGTGCAATACTTCCTTACAGGATTGTATACGTTATAGGAGTATTCGTTGGTGCTGTTTATGCTCAAACTTTTGTTTGGGATATGGCGGATTTATTTAATGGACTCATGGCAATTCCGAATATAATTTCACTTTTATTATTAAGCGGTGTTGTAGTTGCAGAGACCAGAAAATATTTATGGAATAATAATTTAGAAGCATATTCTGAAGACAAAACTATTCAATTGTAAAAACTAATTGCACATGAGGTAAATCTATGAAAAAACGAGTAGGGGTAATATTTGGTGGGGAAACTTATGTAAAAAAATCTTCTCAAAATTCTGCAGCATCTATTATTAAAAATATTGATAAAAGCAAGTATGATATTTTTAGAATAGGAATAACAGAGGAAAATCAATGGTTAGAATATACTGGGCCAATTGAGAATATTGAAAATGGTATGTGGGAAAACGATCCCTTATATATATCCCCTAATGGCCATAGATTAATTATTGATAAAGAATTAGATGTTATTTTTCCAAGTTTAAATGTTTTTGATAGGGTTATGGGTTTACTCTGTGTGGATTTTAAATATACTAATTCATTCATAAATTTAAATTTGTCATTTACAAAATACATTATTGACAAGTTCAATATTAAACAAGCAAAATATATTGTTTTAACGGATTATGAATGGAATTTAAATAAAAATTCTATTTTAGAGGAAATAGAAAAAGAACTTGGATACAATATAATTATTAAAGCTGAAAACGAATTTCTTACAGAAAGTGTATATAAAGACTTCTGCAAAAGTAAATTAATGCAAGAAATTGATTTATTGTTTAAAATTCATCATAAAATAATTTTAGAGGAATGCTTAAGTGGTAGCATAATCCCTGTATGTTTACTCGGAACTAGTACTCCAACAGCAGCACTGTCTGCTGATTTGCCACAAGCAATTATAGAAAAACTAAAGAAACTTGCAATTAAAATTTTTAAAATATTTGATTGTTCATGTATTGCAATTATTAACTTTATAGTAGATATTAATTCTTGCGAAATATATTTTAACAATATAGACACTACCCCTTTACTTACAGAAACAAGTTTATATACAACTATTTGGGGAAAAGAAGGAAAAACGTATCCTGAAATTATAGATAATTTAATAAATTTTACAATTGAAAAAGCACACAAGTAGTTTTTAATTACTTGTGCGCTATTTTTTTTATATCATTTAAAGATTTTATATTTTCATTATGCATAAATTGTTTTATCCCGTCTATCACTTCTAATAAAACTAATGGGTTTGCAAAATTATATGTTCCAATTTGAATTGCAGATGCTCCTGCCATTATAAATTTAATTGCATCTTCTGCATCTTTAATTCCACCTATTCCTATAACGGGAATGTTTACATTTTTTGAAACTTCATATACCATTCTAAGAGCTATTGGCATAATACAAGGTCCGCTTAAGCCTGCAAATATGTTGTCAAATACTGGCTTTTTGTTTTTTATATCAATATCCATCGCTTTAAATGTATTTACTAAGCTTAAAGAATCTGCACCAGCTTCCTCACATTTTTTTGCCATGTCTATGATATCTTCAGCATTTGGTGACAATTTTACCATCAGTGGCTTTTTACATACTTTTTTACATTCTTTAACTACATTATAAGCTACATTTGATTTTATTCCAAAGCTCATGCCACCTTCTTTAACATTTGGGCATGATATATTTAATTCTATCATATCCACTTTAGTATTATTTAATTTTAAAATAACATTAATATAATCCTCTAAAGTAGCTCCACCAACATTTGCTATTATAACCGTGTTATATGAAATCATTTTAGGAAGTTCATTTTCAATAAAGCTATCCACTCCCGGATTTTGAAGCCCTATAGAATTCATTATTCCTGAAGGTGTTTCATTAACCCTTATTCCAGAATTTCCTTCCTTTTTATTTATAGTTAAACCTTTTGTGCAAATACCTCCTAATTTTCCCACATCATAAAGCTTATTGTATTCTTCACCAAAACCAAAGCAACCTGATGCTCCTATACATGGATTTTTAAACTCTATTTCATTTATTTTTACTTTTAAATCCATAATGTATCACCTTCAAACACTGGGCCATCTAAGCAAACCCTTTTTTTACCATGCTTTGTATCGCATACACAAGTTAAACAAGCTCCCATTCCACAAGCCATATATTTTTCAAGCGAAGCATAAGATTTAACTTTGTTTTCATTGCACATTTTAACAACTTTCTGCATCATGATTTCAGGTCCGCAGGTATAGACTACGTCATATTTTTTAACATCTAAAATATCTGTAACAAACCCCTTATGACCTTCTTTACCGCTTTCTGTGGCAATATGAATGTTATCTTTAAAGCATTCAGGAATGAAGACCTCATCTTTATATCCAACATATATGTGTAAATTATTTTCACATAATTTTTGAGATAAATATACCATTGGGGCTATGCCAATTCCACCACAAACTATAGCTATATTCTTACCCTTATAATCTGTATTAAATCCATTTCCTAAAGCTCCTAAAACACATATTTCATCGTCTTTTTTTAGACAAGAAAAAAGTTTAGTTCCCTTTCCAACTACTCTATATAGCATTTTTACAATTCCATCTTTGTAATTATATACGCTTATTGGCCTTTTAAGCATTAACTCTCCAAAATTTACTTTGCTTATCATAAAAAATTGACCAGGTTTTACTTCTTCTTCCCATTTAAATGATAATTCATAAAATTCCTCAGTTTTTTTATAATTATTTACAATAGCAACCTTTTCATATTTCATTTAATCCACAGCCTCTAAAATATCATTTTTCATGTTTAAGCATTCTTCATGGGAGAATTTACCGAAATCCATTTCATTTCTATTCTCTTTTCTATATGCTAAGAGAATAGCTCTTGATGAATTTACTATACCACCTTCACCATTTGTTAAATAATTTTTAATATCTTCTCCCTTTCCTCCTTGCGCTCCATAACCTGGTATTAAGAAAAATGAATCATTCCATCTTTGTCTTAACTTTTTTGCCTCAAAGCTATGAGTACATCCTAATACCATTCCAATTGAGCTATATCCACACTGTCCCATATAATTTTTACCAAGCTCATTTACTTTATCTCCAACAATTTCATATAAACTATTTTCTTTTTCATCTTTTATATATTGAAAGTCACTGGCTCCTTTATTTGAAGTTCTAGCTAAAATAAACAATCCTTTCCCATTTTCTACATATTTTAAATATGGCTCTATACTGTCCATACCCATATATGGAGATAAGGTTATAAAATCAACTTCAAATTCCCCTTCAAAATGTGCTTTTGCGTACATGGATGCAGTTTGTGCAATATCTCCTCTTTTAATATCCCCAATTACTAAGCCTTTGCTTTCTCTTATATATTTTATGGTTTTAGAATAAGCAAGAAGCCCTTCTATTCCCATGGCTTCATAATATGCAATTTGAACTTTAAAGCAAGCTATTATATCTTTTGTAGCATCAATTATTTCTTTATTAAATAAAAATATTTTTTCATTTAAATTAATGGATTTATCCTTTATAAAGTTTGGAAGATATTCATAAGACGTGTCAAGCCCTACGCATATTGGACTTGAATTTTTAATTTTAAAATAAAGTTTATCAATATTAAACATCAAAGCCTCCATTATTATATACTAGTTTACCATTTTTTAATGTACTGAGTATTTTGCCATATACTTCTTTTCCTATAAAAGGTGTGTTGTTGCTTTTTGAATAAAATTTATCTTCTATTTTATATTTTTTTTCTAAATCAATTAAGACTAAATCAGCTTCATAATCTTTTTCTATTTTCCCCTTTTTTATTTTTAATATATTTGCAGGAGTTTCGCTCATTATTTTAACTAAATTATTTATAGAAAGCCCATTTTCTTTTACAAGCGCAGTATATGAAACCGAAAAAGATGTTTCAAGGCCAATAAGCCCTGGCGCCATCTTTTCTTTATCTTCTTTTGAGTGAGGTGCATGGTCTGTTGAAATTGTATCAACATAACCATCTTTTATTGCATTTATTAGGCACATATTGTCTTTTTCATCTCTAATTGATGGATTAACTCTATAAGATAAATTATTTAATGAAATATGGTGAGGGGTAACCTCACAAGTAACATTAACCCCTCTTTTTTTAGCATCTATTATAAGCTCCATGGATTTCTCTGTGCTAACATGGCAAATATGAATTTTACACCCTGTATACTCAGCAATATATATATTTCTAAGCGTTGCTATATCCTCTGATGCCCTTGTATCTATGTTTTTTAAATATAAATCATCACAATGGCACATCATTATGATGTGCTTCTCTTTGCATATTTTCATAGCTTCTAACATAACAGATGAGTCATATACATCGTATCCATCTTCTGAAACCAATTTAATTTCATCTGATAAATATTTTAAATGATCTATACTTTTTCCATTAAAATCTTTTGTAACTGTTATAACTGGGAAGATGTCAATTAATCCAACTTCTTTTGCTCTTTTTTTCATATATTGATACACTTCTTCACTGCTGCATATGGGCTTAGTGTTTCCCATTGCAACTGCTGTTGTATAGCCTCCTGCTACACATGCCTTGCTCCCAGATTCTATATCTTCTTTATATTCAAATCCAGGATCTCTAAAGTGGCAATGTAAATCTACAAAAGCTGGCATTAAAGCTTTTCCTTTTCCATCTAAAGTATGGCATTCTATATCTATTTTTCTTGAAACCTCTTTAATTATTCCATTTTCAATGTAAACTTCTCCTAAAAAATCTTTAGCAGAGTCTATAATGCGAACATTTTTAACTTTCAGATTCACTAAAAATCACACCTTTATCCACATCTATTATGCGGTCACAATATTTACATGTATAGCTGTCTTTATTTTGCAATTTTGTAAATACATTTTTGCAATGTTCATCATTTGTAATACATCTTTTATTAGGGCATTTAATTACACCTTCTATTTTATCTGGGAGGGTTAAACTTATTTTTTCTACTATTTGTTCATCTTTTACTATATCCAATGTGGAATTAGGGCTTATTAAAGCAAGCTCTAAATAATTTACTTTTATATTTTCCCCTTCAACTTTTAGTATATCTTTTCTTCCCCTTGAAGAGCTGTCTATATTTGAAATAACCATAACGGTATTTAAACTTTTTTCTAATTTAAGGTGGTTAAATATTTTAAAACAAAGACCAGGTTTAATATGGTCAATAACTATTCCATTTTTTATTCCTTTAATTTTTAATTCTTTGCTTACTGTTTTCATATTATACCTCCAATAATTTTAATAAAAGAGCCATTCTCACATACATGCCAAACTCTGCTTGTTTAAAATACCAAGCTCTTTTGTCATCATCTACATCAAAGCTTATTTCTTTATTTCTTGGAAGTGGGTGCATTACCATCATATCTTCATTTGCTTCTTTTAACAATTCTTTATTTAAAATAAAGCAATTTTCTACTTTTCTGTATTCTTCTTCTGATGAAAATCTTTCTTTTTGAATTCTAGTCATATATAGAATATCTAATTCTGATATAGCACTTTCAAGCGAAGTTACTTCTTCATAATTTATTTTGGAATCTTTTATATGCACATCGAAAATATAATTAGGAATTTTAAGTTGAGGTGGTGAAATAAGAGTGAAGTAGTTGTTTTCATAAGAAGATAAAGTTTCTATGAGAGAATGGACAGTTCTGCCGTATTTTAGATCACCGCAGATTCCAATTTTAAGATTATTAAGGCGTTTTTTAAAATTACGAATAGTATAAAGATCAGTTAATGTTTGAGTTGGATGGTTATGACCGCCATCACCTGCGTTGATAACTGGCTTTGATGAATTTTCAGAAGCAAGAAGTGCTGAACCTTCTTTAGGATGTCTAATTACAATAATATCACAATATGAGCTTACCATTTTAATGGTGTCTCCAAATGATTCTCCTTTTGATAATGAAGTTGTTGAAGTATTTGAAAAACCAATTACGTTTCCACCAAGCCTTTTCATAGCTGCTTCAAAGCTAAATTTTGTCCTCGTGCTTGGTTCAAAAAACAAATCTGCTAAAACATGCCCTTGACATCTGTTGGAATATTTTAGTGGTTCTTTTATAATATCATCTGCAAGTAAAAATATTTCTTCAAACTCCTCTTGTGTCATAGAAGTGGAATTTATAAAGTCTCTAGTCATTTAAATTTCCTCCTATAATAAAAATTCTTAAATTCTTGCAATAGTATACCATAATATTTATAAAAATCAAATAATTTTTCATAAATTTATAAAACAATGAGAACCAATTTTAACTTATGACTATATCAGCTAGTTTTTTAAAACCTAAACTATAAGCTAACATTTCAGATGGATAATTACTTTGTTCACAGGACCAATATGGGCATACATTATTTTTTAACAAAGCATCTATGAAGGAAGAACATACAATTTTTGCAAAACCCTTACATCTATAATCAGGTGAAGTTGTTATTCCTATTTCTTGAATTAACTCTTCCATAAATGGCATAGTTGGCGCATCTGTAACGCTTACAAGTTTATTATCTTCAAAAATCCCAAAACAATAATTTTTGCTACAAATTAATTCAAAATAATCTTCTAACCAAGATATATTATTATAGTCAGGATTGTTTAAAACAAAAAAATCATAAAAATAATTAAAGTGACTTTTTTGCAATCTTACTGCATTTTTTTTACATTTAATATGTTTTTCATATATAAATTTCATGTATGTTGAAGCATCTAAATTGTAAACTTCTTTTATTTTTTTTGAAAACTCTTTTGAATCCATTTCTTTATGAATTATTTCTTTCAATTTATTTATGCTATCTTTAAATTTTTTTCCATAAGATACTATTATTAATTCATTGGCAACATAAGCATATAAATCAAAAAGTTTAGAATATCCTCTTATGCTTGAAACTCTATTATCTGAGGAAACAAAATAAACACCCTTTTTATATAAAAGTTCATTATCCACATTTAACAATAATGAAAGATATTTTTTTGTAATAACTTCCACATTTTTCATTATTAATCAACTCCAAAATACACTAATATGCTAATACATCATAATTAAAATTATCATACAAACGCAAAAAAATCCACCTATTATTTTCAAAAAAAGTGTTGACAAATATAAACTACACTTGTAAACTATTAATATCATTTACAATTGTAAATGATATTAATATATTGGAGGATTAATTTAAATGAAAAAGAAAATTGCTATAGCAGCTTTAACTATTATGATGTCACTTGGCACTTTACCTGTAGTTGCATTTGCACATTGTTCACATGGCGGCGGCGGTTATTATAATTATACCTCTGCTTCTCAGTATGGTTACTGCAATTATGCTGGATGTAGATTAGGCTATAATCACACTCATAATGGCGTAAATTACTATGGACATACATTAGATGATGGACACCATCATGCAGGTTTAGTTTATAGCGGCGCAATGCATCGTTAATATTATCAAAAAAGTGCTTGATCTTTTAAAGATCAAGTGCTTTTCTATTAATTTTAAAAATTATTGACTTATTTAAATTACAAGTGTAAACTTTCATTAAATATATTGATAAATATATACTAGGGGTTGATATTATCAAAGAAGAATTTAAAATATCAGATGCCGAATGGAAAATAATGAGAGTATTGTGGCAAAAAAGCCCTTTAACTCTCGGCGAAGTAGTAGAAATATTAGATAATAAAAGATGGAGCAAAACCACTGTAAGAACTATGCTTGGACGCCTTATGGAGAAGGGATTTATTGATGCTGATAAAACTCAATATTACTTCAAATTTTTCCCTACAGTTTCAGAGGAAGAATGTGTGAAAACTATTACAGAATCTTTTTTAAATAAAGCATATAATGGATCTGTCAGCATGATGGTAGCATCCTTAATTAAAGATAATAAAATTTCAAAAGATGAATTGTCAGAGCTTAAGGAAATAATAGAACAAATTGACAGTTAAAAAAATAATTATTAGCAAGGAGGTATAAGGGGTAAATGTACTGGCTTCTTGAAAAAACAATCATTTCTTTATTGACTGCTTTGATTATTTTAGCTTTTAAAAAACTAATTGGTAAAAAAGCAAATTCATTGTGGCACTACTATATTTGGTTTATATTATTTATACAACTGCTTTTGCCAACTTTGCCTAAGAGCAATTTTAGCATTGGAACTGTTATACCCTTTCAAGAAATAAATAATAGCTTAAATTTAACATATGATAATAAAATTTTTATGTCTTTAAATATGGAAAATTTAGTTATTATCATATGGATCTTTGGTGTACTATGCTGTTTAACTTATTTTATTTTTAAATATTTAATATTTAAAAAAAATATTAAAAAGCTCATTGAAACCGATAGTGATGAAGTGTTGTTTGCTTTTGAAAACGTTAAAAACAAGTTAAAAATAAATCGAAACATTCCAATTTTTGAATACAATGATATTCCAATGATTGTAGGTTATTTAAGGCCAGTTTTATTGCTACCTAAAAAACAAGATTGCGATGAATTAAGAATATTGTTTTATCATGAACTAAACCATTACAAATATTTTGACACCTTAATAAATTGGATTGCAATATTTACCTGTTGTCTGTTTTGGTTTAATCCAATTGTTTGGTATTCATTTAAATTAATGCAAAATGATTGTGAAATGGCCTGTGATTATCGTGTCATAAAATCTATGGATGTAAAAAATCGCAAACTTTACGCAAATGCCCTTCTTAAATATGCAGCTATGCACATGTTATCTTCTGATGATATACCTGTCTTAGGCGTACCTTCTATGGCAGATAGCAAAAGTGAAATAAAAAAAAGAATTCATCATATAATAAACTTTAAAAAATATAGCAAGCTAAATACATTTTCTATAACAGCATTAACACTAATCATTTCATTAACTTGTCTTACAACGGTCAATATAAATGCAGAGCTTTTTACATTTATACCTCCTGCTTATCATAAAATACAAAACTTTAGCCATACCTTTAAAACTAATTCCTCTACTAAAGAAAGCATAGCAGAAAATACCACAGCAGCTATTATTTCCGATCCAATTAATTCTACTATTTTAAATACTAGCTCTGAAACAATTAATTCTGAAACTAATTTTATAAGGTCCACACCACCTGTTAACTTTGAACCTGTTATGATAAATAAGAATGCAGTTTCAACTACTCAAGTTGAAATTAATCATTACTCTGAAAGCAATCATCATTCAAATAAAAAAAATAACCAATGTTGTAAATAATTAGAAAAAATATTTATTTTATTTATTTAAAATAAATATTTTTGTATTTATGCAATATTTTTTAAAATTGAAAAGTTATAATATATGAAGGTGATGTTATGATTCATAAAAGATCTTTAATAATTTATTCAATATCTCATTTAGTAGTTGATTTTGCATGTTTTTTTGTTTTATATGGCAATTTTTCATCTAAAGTTTTAGATTTAGATAAAATAGCCATTGGCTTTTTACTCTATAATGCAATTGCTTTTGCTTTTCAAATGATAATTGGAATTGTTGTGGACAAATTTATTAAGCACCACTTTATTCCTGCAATTATTGGTATAGCATTAGTAGGTATTGGTGTGATTATACCATTTACCCCTTTTATTAAACTTTGCATATGCGCTCTTGGAAATGGTTTTTTTCACATTGGAGGTGGCATAAATTCTCTGTGTTATTCAAATGGTAAAATGGCAAGAAGCGGAATATTCATTTCCTTTGGCGCTTTAGGTGTTGCACTTGGAACATATTTTGGTAAAAACGCTTTAATTATCAATGATAAAACTGTTGCCTTTTCTCTACTCACATCTTTAATTTTTATTTTAGCATTTTTAAGAAAAGAAAAAACAATTTCAAATGTGCATTTTAATTTCACAAGTGGAATTGTTAAATCAAGCGAATGGATTATTTATTTATCTCTTTTTTCAATAATTATTAGATCATTAGTGGGATTTTATACACCTATACCTTGGCGCAATTCATTTTTTATGCTTCCAGCAATTTGCGTATTTATCGGGAAGTTCATAGGAGGAATGCTCGCTGATAAATTCAGTCCAAAAAAAGTTTCTTTGGTATCGCTTTTAATGTCAGCACTGCTTTTATCATTTTATAATTCAAATATAATCCTCTGCTCTTTAGGGTTAATATTATTTAACATTGTTACTTCTGTTACTCTGTGCACAGTTTGTTCTAAGTTAAATAAAAATTTAGGTTTTAGCTTTGGATTGACAACATTTGCATTATTTTTAGGGACTATTCCATCATTTTTTATATCCATTCCAGAATATATTAGGCCGTTTTTAATATTTTCTCTATGTATAACATCTTTATTTTTTATTTTCTTAGTAACTCCAAAGATTAGCTTAAAGAAAGGAGAATTTTATGAAAAGTCAGTCAAAGAGCATTAAATTATATGATGCGGCAGGTGGCCCAATTTTTATATCTTTAATGATTTTACCGATTTTAGTTTTGGTGTTTCTTTTAATTCCACTTATTATATTTGCCGTAAAAAAAATAAAAGAGTATAAAAGCCAACATGATGATAAAGATAAATGAGTATATTTTTGTATCTTTTTATTAAAATCATATTGCCATTTATAGCAACAATAGCAATTGAATGCGCCTTAGTGTACATCATATTTAAAAATAAAGGTTTAACTTATTGCATATTTTTATGCAATGTAATTACAAATCCTACTTTAAACTTTTTACTAATGATTTTTGATAATTTATATTTGTATAATCTTTCCTTGGCAAGGCATATAATCTTAATAATTTTAGAGTTTATAGCAGTATTTATTGAAGCTTATATAATTAGCTATATGATAAATTTTAATAAGAAAAAATCCATTTTAATTTCCTTATTATTAAATACTTGTTCATTTTTAGCTGGAATTATCTTGTTCAAGTCTTTTTAATTAGGGCTCTTAAATTCTTATGCAAAATTCATCTAAAATGTGACAAGGATACTCCTACCTCATTAGGTAGTGAGAGGAATTGTCACTTGCCTTTAGGCAACTAATAAATTATAATTAAATTAAGAGAAAACCGTTATATTAATAATGTTATACATTATTGTGCAGGC
>JAVBPD010000071.1:0-85971 GCA_031549885.1 Clostridiaceae bacterium | reverse complement strand
TTAAAAAAATAGTTAATTATAAACTTTTTATATCATTATATACATAATATAAATTTTATACAAAATATAATTTATAAAATTATTAATATTATTTAAATTATATTGACTAAAATAATAGCTAATAGTATAATAAATGTGCATACTAAAAAAAATATATAAATAAAAGGGAGAATTAGAAGTATGAAAAATTTTAAAATTTTAACTAAGGTGGTTTCAATTACTGCCATGGGAATTATGCTTTTAACTAGCGGTATTGGAGCAACTACTTTATCTAGTAGGACTCCATCAACAACTCAAACCACAACGCCTAAAATGAATCAAGCTACTAGACAATATACCGATATGGTATCTAAAGCTAGTGTGTTTGGTAGTGCGCAACAAGCAGTTGCTCTTAGTTTTTCAAAAGTTTGTATACCGACTTCAACATTAGATTATGCTATTCAAGCTGCAAGAGCTGCTGCCGCTGATGCTTCAGGACTTGCTTTTGTAGATGGATCTGAGAAGCCTTATACTGGCCCATTTTACTTTAATTTCCCAGCTGGCACAGTTGCTTATGTTAAAGATACTGGTGCTGTTAGCAGAATAAAGGCAGATTTAATTAGAGCTTCAATTCCAGGGCTGGTTAATTTATCATTAGTTAGTCAAGTTGTTAATCAACAGGTTAAAACTCTTGATAAAACTGGAACTTATTATGATAAACTTTACCTAAATGTAAGCTACAAAGCAGGTATACCAGGAACACAATTAAATATAGTTAACTTTTCACAAAATTCTGCAACAGGGCTTGTAAACGCTGCTGCCTTAAGCACAACCTTTACAAATTATGCAAATTTCTTAACTTCTGTTAAAGCATTTTACACTGCAGCAGGATGTTATACACCTGTTAAACCACCAACACCTCCACCAGCTACTATTAAAGATGCAGTTATATATGCAAATGACAGAACAATTAGAATCAGAACTAAATTTAATATAATGCAAGGCGTTACAGCTAGAGACAATGCTGGAAAAGGAGCAGATTTAACTAATAAAGTTACAGTTTATGGGAAAGTTAATACAGGCGTTTTAGGCAAGACTAAATTAACTTATAGCGTTAAAGGTGCTAATGGCAGAACTGTTTCTAAAACAGTTACTATAACAGTTGTAAGATAATATAAAAACAATATATATATTGATATAGTAGCAGGGGTTTTTCCTCTGCTACCTTTATTTTATAGCGTTATAATCTTAATATTTTTTTATTGTTAGTTAAGCATTATGTTATGTTATAATAAATTTATACTAGAATTAAATCTCATACTAAGGGGGAAAACAATTGAAGTATTTTAAGAAAATCGCTGCATTGTTTATCAGCTTATGTTTATTTTTACCTTACTATGCTTTAGGAGTAGAGGTAAACACGCCTAAAACCTCTAAGACATCATATATCCCGATGGAAAGCGCTGCTATAAACACAGGTTACTCTTATAACTATGATAACGGAGCAAATATTATTACCTTAACACAAGCTGATAAGACCATAACATTCAATTTAAGCACTAGTAAAATTACAACTGATGGTACAGAAAAGAATCTTACTGCGCCAATTAAATTAAATGGAAGCAAAGTTTATGTAAATTATGATGATGTATCTTTTTTATTTGAAACTCCAAACGATCCATATAAAAACACTAAAAAACAAGCAGTTACATCAGCGTACAATTACATGGAAACAATAAAGATCCCAGGTTTTACAGTTGCCTTAACTGATGCAGAGAAAGGATATACTTGGACTCAAGGTTTTGGTTATAAAGATATGGGAAGCAAATTGCCAATTACAAAGAATACTGTATTTAACATTGCTTCTATTTCAAAAGTTTTTACGGCCACGGCTTTAATGCAGCTTGTTGAACAAGGAAAATTGGATATAAAAAAGCCTATAAAATATTATATACCAGAGCTTAATTTAAAACCTCATCCTGTTTATGGAGGAGATATAAACAATGTAACTGTAGAAATGGCCATGACCCATTATTCAGGAATGCCAGGTGACTATTTTGGTGATTTTTATACCTACGATGGATATAATAAAAATTATATGAACAATCTTGTTAATAATCTTTCAGGGCATTATATGAATAATAAAGAAAACAAAAGGTTATCATATTCAAATGTTGCTGTGAACCTTCTTGGAATTATAATTTCAAGGTTATCTGGGGAAAATGTTGATGTGTTTAATGGTTTTTCAAATTATGAAAACAACAATATTATATCTAAACTTAATATGAAGATGTCAGGTTTTACTTTAAGCAAGGTTATGCAAGACAACCTTGCAGGATCTTATAAGTCCTCAAGTCACAATAAGGATAAGTTTTTATATGTTAATGCATCCCCATCTGGAGGACTAATGTCTAATTCTGAAGATATGGTCAATTTTATGAACATGATTTTAAAGGATGGAAATTATAATGGAAACACCATTTTAAAGAAATCCTCTATAGATAAGATGTTTACATTAACTCATAAAAACATGCCTTACGACCCATCCCTTGGCATTGGGCTTATATGGTGGCAGCAAAAATACAAAGGCTTAAGTTTTATGGGCCACGGTGGAGATGTGGATTACTTCCATTCAGATTTAGAGTTTTCAAGAGAAAATAAATTAGGAGTTTTTGTCTCTTCAAATAGTACTTCTTCTACAGGGGTTTCAAGCTTATTGTGTTTTGATACTTTAGCTTCTGCAGTTTCAGAAAAAACAAAGAGAAGCATAGCTGACCCTGTTTATCCTACTACTAAAGATATTACATTAACTAAAGAACAAGTTCTTCCATTTACAGGTCTTTATCAAAATTTAGGAATTGTATCTTGCGATGATTATGGGAATGTAAGTTTAAGCGGTGTTGATGATAGCTTTATACCACAAAATGATGGTACATTCTATAATAGCCAGTATGGAATTAGATTTAGATTTAGGAAAGTAGAGGACACTGTAATCATGTTTAATATAGCAGATGATGGACAAGAATCAGCTCTTAAAGAGAGAGTTGTGCCAAAGCCTGTGTCTTCTGATTTTAAATCTTGGCTTGGCGAATATACATATGTTTCTACTGGTTCAAAAGATGTGGTTGTTATAGGGAAAGTAGTAATTTCAGAATCTGCGGATGGGTATCCTACTTTTAGCATTTCAGATGATGAAGGGGAGCCTCTTTCAAGTGTTTTCCTCGGAGAAATTGATAATAGTAAGTGTTATATATTAGGCTCCGGCCGCATGTTAGGGCAGGTGGTAGAGAGGACAAATTCTAACGGAAGAGTTTATCTTTATTATAATGGTCTTAAATACGTAAAGGCTTCACAATAGTTGTGAAGCCTTTATATATATAATATGAAATTCATCATATTTCGTCATTAAATTTGTTCACAAATTGTTCACAAATTCCTTTCTTTTATAAAAATAATTCAAATTAAGAATATTTTTACTATATTTTGAAATTATTATAAAATTATTTTTTAAAAATTAAAAAATAATATACAATATTTTTAAATAATAGATTTTAATTACAAAATATAAATAAAAATACAACTCAATACCATTATTGACACTGCATTGTCATGTGGATATAATTTGAATTAAATTAAACAAATGGGGGATGAATTATGAAGTTTTCAAAAAAATTGACGAAATTTCTTGCTTTAGCAGCCATAGGTACAATGTTATTAGGGGTTTCAGTTAGTGCAACAACACCAGATACTGCAGCACAAGCAGATTCAAAGGATGCAGTTGTATTAAGTGCTGAAAATAAGGATGTAAAGGATGCAATTATCAATGCTGTAGATGTAAAAGTTAAACAAGGAGAAACTTTTGACCCAATGGATTATGTTGTCGCAATTGATAATGGGGGAGATGGCGAAGACATAACTGATAAGGTTAGAGTTTCTGGAGAAGTTGACACAGATACACCAGGAAAATATGAAATTACATATAAAGTTAAAGGCAGCAATGGTAATAGAGTTACTGAAACAATTACCGTTACAGTAAAAGAAAAAAAGAATCAGCAAAAAGATGCAGTTATAACAGCAAGCGATGTAACAATTAAGCAAGGAAGCACTTTTGATCCATTAAAAGGCGTTTCTGCGAAAGACAATGATGGAAACGGATCAGATTTAACTTCTGATATAAAAGTATCAAACAAAGTTGATACAAATAAACCAGGAAAATATAATGTTACTTATTCAGTTACAGGAGCAAATTGTGTACAAGTTACTAAAACCATAACAGTTACAGTAGTAGCTAATGACACAACATCATGTCCAACAAATACAACAAAATGCCCAACAAATACAACAGCAAAAGATACAACATGCAATACAACAGCAGCAAACACAACATGTAACACAACAGCAGCAAACACAACATGTAACACAACTGCAGCAAATACAACATGTAATACAACTGCAGCAAACACAACATGTAACACAACAGCAGCAAACACAACATGCAATACAACTGCAGCAAACACAACATGTAACACAACTGCAGCAAACACAACTTGCAATACAACTGCAGCAAACACAACTTGCAATACAACTGCAGCAAATACAACATGTAATACAACATCAGCAAATACAACTTGTAACACAACTGCAGTAAACACAACAAAAACAATAGGAATAAAAGTAGACCCAATTAAAGTTGTAATTACTAAACCTGAATGTAATACCACCGATGTAGACGATGAAAACACAATGAAGGCTACAGGTGCAAATACTGCTGAATTAGGTTTATCAGTATTAGGTTTATTAGGAGCAGCTATAACAACTTTTATTAAAAGAAAATAATTTAAAGATTTATTAAAATAATTTTTGAAGATAAAAGAAACAATTGAAGATTAGGTCTTAATTGTTTCTTTTTTTAAATTAATAAAAAAGTTAATATTTTTATTTTATTATATTATAACTGGCAGATTTTATTTAAAAAAAATGTAAATAATAGCTTAATATTGATATTTTATTATACTATTAATTTATAAAAATAATATAATTGCTAATAATGTTACATTTAATCTAAAAATGATTTTTGATTTTTAAATATAATATAGATATAATTAATATAAATGTGGAAAAAACCTCCAAAATTTATTTTTTTAACATTTTAACCTCTTCTATACGAACATTTTTACTATGTTCATGCTTTTTTATATGAGATTTTTTCTTTTAATATATAAAATTATAAGAGAAAATATTTAAACTTATTTACATTTTATTCTAAAACAGGAGTGATTTTCTTGAATAATAGAAATAGAGGTATTAACTCAAGAAATAGGAACAATTCTCAATCTATTGGCTCTACTTTTATTTCTTTAGGGATTATATTAGTAGTTTTCGTAGTAATAAGTTTTGTTTTTTGGAATTTAGCAAATGAAAAAGTAGTAGCCGCAAATACTTTTTATCAAGACCCTGAAGATGTTAATTTAGGGAATGAAAAAGTTATAATAGGCACAAAGGAAGTAACCTTACCTGCAAAGGGAGAAGAGCTTGGCATTTTGAAAATACCTTCAATAAATCTTGAATCAAAAATCTTTGTTGGAGATTCTGATAATGAACTTGCAAAAGGCTGTGGCATGGATACTAATATGAAATATCCAGGTCAAGATGGCAATGTGGTTCTTGCAGGACATACAAATTTAGTGTTTAAAACCTTAGGAGAGGCAAAGGACGGAGATGAAGTGATTATAGATACAAGCTATGCCACCTTTACATATAAAATAGCTTCTCATGAAATCGTAAGCGCTAAAGATAAAAATGTAATTGTTCCAAAAGAATCTGAATTCTTAACAATTTATACATGCTATCCTTTTAATTTTCTGGCTTCTACTGATAAAAGATATGTTGTAAGATGTAATTTGGTTGATAAACAAGAGAAAAATGAGTTAAAATCTCAATAAGGAGGAGAAATGAAAAAGTTAAAGTATGTGCTTTCTTTTATTTTCATAATGATTGTAACTGCTGTGACTTCTTATTTTGTTTACATGAATAGCAATGATAAGCCTATTGACGCATTTAATGCAAATGTAAGCACAACTAATAAAGCGCCAACACCAAAAGACTTTGATGGTGCAAAGAAAATAGCGCAGTCTGGTTTTTTTGGAGAGTTTGAAAAATTCTTGTCAGATTATGATAATATTAACACGCCTAAAGATGTAATTATGCCATCAATTGGAGACTTAGTTGGTACTATTTCCATACCATCTATATCTTTAAATTCAAGTTTACTTTATGGGGATGATGAAGATGAACTTTCTAGAGGAGTTGGAATTGATCCAAGGCAGAAAGTCCCTGGTCAAAATGGCAATGTTATATTAGCAGGGCACAACAATATGGAGTTTGGATCTCTTGGAGGTTTAAGCCTTGGTGATGAGGTTCTTTTAAAAACTAATTATGGAACTTATGTATATAAGGTTGATAATTATAGAGTAACTCAGTATGATGATAAAACTGTTATAGTTCCAAAGCAAAGTGAGTTTTTAACCATGTATACTTGTTATCCATTTGATCAATATACTCCTACACCTACAAGGTTTGTAGTGACTTGTACATATGCGGGAAAACAATAAATAAATAAGGGGAAGAATGTATGCTAAAACACGATAAAATATTTTCTTTAATTTTAAGCTTAATATTAACTATCAGTATTATGACCTTAATATTTAATATTTCGTTAAAACAAAATGTTTTTAATGTGGCATGGTATAAAACAACTGCTAGTAATAAAGGCTTAAATAAAGAAATAAAAGATAAGGTTGAGGAAAAATTAATGCTTGTAACTATTGAATCAGCTTTTCCAGAAGACTTATATCAAAATATTGTAACAGAGGATATAGTAAATAATACTATAGACAAAATATTAGAAGAAAATGTGAAAGCCCTTAGCAGGGAAAGCTACAATAAAGATGTTTTAAATGCAGATAATATATTAAATGCATATAATAAAAGAATCGATGATTATATTGAGTTAAGAAATGTCATAATGGACGATGATGCACAAAGAGTAATTGCTGATATAAAGCTTAAAGCAAGGACTGAGGTTTTAGCTGCCTTTTCTTCTATTAATTTCTGGACTTTTTTAGAAAATCATAAAAATTCAAGTGCTCTTAATTTATTATTAAGTTCATCAGTTTTATCAGGTACAAGTATTACAATGATAAGTATCGTTATGATTTTTTTGTCAACAATATTGATTTTTGTAATTAATAAAAATCAATTATCATTTTTCTTTAAGTATGTAGGCTTAGCATTTTTCATTGGAGGAGTTATTCCATTTTCCTTAGGAGTAGGAGGAAATTTATCTAAAATATCTTATAATATATTGTTTATGGGTAGAAACGCAAATAAATTATTAACAGAACTTATAAATTCAGTTTTTGATGTATTAACTCTTTATGGAATTGTATTTGTAATTATGGGAACTTTAGGCGTAATAATTTCTTCAACTGTATCTGTTAGAAGAAGCAGGTCTTTAGGAAGAAGTGTAATATAATTTAAAGCAGCAATTGCATTATAAATTGCTGCTTAAAGTAAAATTAACTTAAAATAAAGTTTTTAATAGCATATTCAATTCCATTTTCATTGTTAGAAGTTGTAACAAAGTCTGCAATGGCTTTAATGTCATCTACTGCATTTCCCATGGCAACAGACCTTCCTGCAAATTTAAACATTTCTATATCGTTATAATTGTCTCCAAACACTATGATTTTATTTTGATCCATATTATAATATTGTGCTAATTTTTCTAAAGCATATCCTTTAGATACACCATATTCCATTATGTCTAATAGATTGTAGCCAGAAGATACTATTTGCAAATTTAATATTTTAAAAAGTTCTTCCTTATGAATGGAAATATTTTCATGTTCATCTATAATTAGAAATTTTAATATCTTTTCATATTTTAATATGTTATGATCATATATTATAGTACTAGGAATAATTGATTTATTGTTGAGAAGTAATGCTTTAATTATTCTTTCATCAGTTATATAATAATAAACATGATCTAAAGTATAGGCCATATAATTAATTTTATTAATTTTTGCATACTCAATAAATTTATTTATACAAACCTCGCTAATGTATTTTGAATAAATTATTTCATTATTAAATTTGTTTCTAATAAGAGCACCATTTGATGATATAATTGGAGTTTTAGAATCCATTAACTGAAGATAAGGCAAGGAAAACATATCCGTGCGCCCTGAAGCAATAAATATATCCACATTGTTTTGTTTTAACAGTTTAATTGATTCTAAATCATTAATTGATATATTTTTATCATCATTAAGAAGTGTGCCATCTAAATCAAATACACACCATTTATAATTTAACATATTTTTCTCCTTTTTAAAGTTATCAATAATAATTTTATCATAATAGAGTGTATATGTGATATTATATAGTTTAAACAAAATAATTTGTATTAAAATACAAATATTAATAATAATATTTATAATTTATGACATTGTGGTATAATTAAATATATTTTGTTTGAATAGAATAATTATGTGATCTAAAATAAATTAAAATACAAATAATTCTAATAGAAACTTAAATTCTAGGAAACACAAATCTTTAATTTTTTCATAAAATCCCAAAATAAAATTAATATTAATTGAGGTGTTATTGTTGAGTTTAGATTTTGATAGTATGTCTTTAAATGACCTTAAAGAATACGGAAAGAGTCTTGGTATTAAAGGTACATATAAGTTAAAAAAGAGTGAACTAGTTGATGAGATAAAAAAAATTGTTTATGAAAAATTAGAACGTGACAAAAAAGAAGAAATTAAAAAAGAAGAAATCAAACTTGAAAATATATCAAAAGAATCTAAAAGTAAAATTGTAAACGGAAAAGTTCTTGTAGAAAGAATAAAACAAAACAACGCTGTAGAAGAACAAATTGAAAAAAGTCAAATTATAGAAAGAATTCAACCTGAACCTGAAAAAAGAGAGCAAAATAATCAAAGTCAAGAAGATTTGGATATATACAAAGGCGTTCTTGAAATAATTGAAACCAACAATTTTGGTTTTTTAAGAGGAAGAAATTATCTTACAAGTTCTGAGGACATTTATGTTTCCCCTGCTCAAATTAGAAGGTTTAATTTAAAAACTGGGGATGAAGTAATAGGTAAAGTAAGAGTTGCTAAAGAAGGAGAAAAGTTTAAAGCTCTTCTTTATGTAGAAAAAGTTAATGGAGAAAATCCTGAAAAAGCAGTTACAAGAAAATCCTTTGAAGATTTAACTCCAATTTATCCAGAAGAGAGATTAGTTTTAGAAAATAAAAATAATTCCGGAAAAAATCAACGAGATTTATCTATGAGGTTAATGGATATAACTTGTCCTATAGGAAAAGGTCAAAGAGGTATTATCGTTGCTCCTCCAAAAGCTGGTAAAACCACGCTTCTTAAAAAGATAGCTCAAAGTATTTCCACAAATAGCAAGGATGTAAAGCTTATTGTGCTTTTAATCGATGAAAGACCAGAAGAAGTTACTGACATGATAGAATCTATTAATGGTGAAGTTATTTATTCTACTTTTGATGAAGAACCAGAACATCACGCAAAAGTTGCATATATGGTACTTGAAAGGGCTAAGAGAATGGTTGAACAAGGACAAGACGTTGTGATATTAATGGATAGTTTAACAAGGCTATCAAGAGCCTATAATTTAACCATTACACCAACTGGGAGAACGTTGTCAGGAGGACTTGACCCTGGAGCTCTTATAATGCCTAAAAAGTTTTTTGGCGCAGCAAGAAATATTAGAGAAGGCGGAAGCTTAACAATTCTTGCAACAGCATTAATAGAAACTGGCAGCAGAATGGACGATGTTATATTTGAAGAGTTTAAAGGCACTGGAAATATGGAAGTTCATTTAAATAGAAAACTCCAAGAGAGAAGAATATTCCCTGCTATAGATATTTATAAATCAGGAACAAGAAAAGATGACCTTTTATATGTAAGTGAAGAAGAAAAAGCAGCAGCATATAATATAAGAAGAGCTTTTGATGAAAACAATATTCAAAATGTAACAGAAGCAATTTTAACAATTCTTTCTGGCACCAAAAATAATGAGGAATTTAATAAAATTGCGTCTAAAGTTGAGTCATTAAGGGGAAATAATTAATGTAAATTTTTTGTTAATTTTTAAAGGTTTTAATTCAACATTACCAGATGATTTGCCTATTAATGCGATTTACATTTAATTTAATGCAATTAAAAATTTCATATTGGAAGGAACATACATAGAATAAAAAATGATTTTTATTTAATTAAAATATAAAATAAATATGGTAAATAAATTTAATTTTTAATTATATAAAATATATACTATAATAGATATGATAATAATTATTTATGAGGTGTTTTAAATGTCTAAGAGAATTATACTAACATTAGTAGCTTTCTTAGTCCTCAATTTTATCTTCGCTTCTAAGGTCCTTGCTGATGACAACGCTAAGCTCGCTTATGACAATAATGAAGTTTTAAAGATTGTTAATAAAGTAATACCTCAATTAGACAATTCCTCTGGTTACCCCAAACTTAGAACTGGAGACTTATCAATACTCAAAATAACTCAAGATCAATTAAATGGATTAAGAGCTGGACTTAAGTCTGTTGACTCACTTAGAGTATCAAAGGAATGTCCTGCTGACTTAAAAGAGATAGTAACATCTTCATTTCCAAATATAAATCTAGGCATTTATATAAGCTTCACTCAAAATAGCACTCCATTAACGTCTGGTTATTTAGCTTCATTGGTAATAAGAACAGTATCACTTTTATGCCCTGGAGAGTCAAGTTTATTTACTCATTCAGGTGTTGTTATAACTAAAAGTTCACTATATACAACTTTATCAATTATTTTGTCGACTTATACTGGTGTTAATACATTATTTTTAAGCAGCAAACCAGTTACAATGTTTATTCCATTATATAATGTTTTAATGGGTTCTTCTGGTACAGTTGCTTGGTTTGGTAGAAATCCCAGTGATAGTGGACTTGCAAGCAAATTTAGATATATCTTAAGATAATGTTAAAAGGGATTAAAAAAAGCCTAAAGTATTTTTACTTTAAGCTTTTTTTAATTATATCGATTTTAAGCTTCTTTTTTTAACAAGGCTAAAGCAAATGATTTTCCAAATAGAAAAGCATCTTCTAACTCGCAATCTGATGGTTTAAATTTAACTTTAAAGCTTGGATTAGGAATTTTAAGCTTTAATTCTTTTAATCTAGATTCTATATTTTTAGTGGCTTCTCCGCTCCATCCATAGGATCCAAAGCTTGCTGCAAATTTACCGCCATGAACAATTGGATTTAAGTTTATTAAAATGTCCATAATTGGAGGAAGTGCATCAGAGTTTATAGTTGGACAGCCAAAAATCATCCCATCACAATCCTCTAATTCATTAAGTATTTCTTCTTTTTTAGAGTTTATTACATTATATAATTTAACATTAATTTTTTCATTTAGTGAATTTATACCTTCAGCAATGCTATGCGCTAATTTTTCTGTATATCCATATGCAGTTACATAAGGAATTACAATTAATTTTGTATCTTCTTTATTTTTAGGAGTACACCACTTTATATATAAATCTTTAATTTTATGAAAGTTTTTTAAAAGTACAGGGCCATGGCCAGGGCAAACAATCTCGATATCTAAATCTTTGATTTTATCTAAAGCTTCTATTATATATTTTTTAAATGGACCAAAGATCATGTCAAAGTAGTATTTTGTAGCTTCTATGTAGTTATCTTCATTTTTTACTAAATCATCAAATACATTTTCTTCGCAGTAATGGCTTCCAAAAGAATCACAGGTAAATAAAATTTTATCCTCTTCAACATATGTGTACATGGAATCTGGCCAATGCAAAAAAGGTGCTAAAATAAATTTAAGCGTTTTATTTCCAAGATCTAAAGTAGAGCCCTTTGAAATAGTTATTGATGGCACATTAAAATTGCATATTTCTTTTAAGAAACCTATAGCAGCACTTGTTCCAACAACCTTAGCATTTGGAGCAAGCTCTAATATTTTTGCAATAGATCCTGAATGATCAGGTTCAGTATGGTTGACAATTATATAGTCAATTTTTGAAATATCTATATTTAGCGTATTTAATCTTTCTAAGTATTCATCAAAGAATTTTTCCTTTACTGTCTCAACTAATGCTGTTTTCTCGCTACCTGCAATGACATATGAATTATAACTGCTTCCAAAGGGAGTATACATTATAATATCAAATATTCTAAGTTCAGGATCTAAAGCACCTACCCAGTAAACATCATCTTTTATTTTTTCAGCTTTGAACATAAAAAAATAATTCACCTCTTATTAATAAATAATAGTTATCCTTTAAAATTATAAGCAATAAGGTATTTTATTTCAACAAAAATAAGTGTAAACTTTATATTAAAAAAACTAGTCTAAGCTAAGTCTAGTTTTTTTACGCTACATTATATTAACTTCTACGTTGTTGCAGGTGTATTATGTCTTTAGTGTTTTTCAGTATTATTTGGTCTTTAGCATACAGGTCGTCTTTGATTTCTTCTATATCATTTGCTATGTTTTCAAGCGTTTCACCGTGTTTAACAAGTTCAACAGCGTGTCTATCACATGTTTGTTCTAGTTTTTTTAATGATTCACTGTGTTCCTTTAATATCATGCTATGCATTTCGCTGTTGTTTTCTAATTTTTTAAGCAGTGCACCGTGTATTTCGCTATTATGCACTAATGCGCTTATCATTTGATTTATTTCACTTAATTCTTCTTTTATTATTTCTTTCAGCATTGATTGTAATGCTTTTTCGTCCATATTTACACCTCTCTTTTTTATTAATATAATTATAACACCAATCACAGAAAAAGCACTTAGATTATTTAATTGTAAAACATACCACGTTTTAAGTTTTTTATAAATCTATATTATCATTTCCTTGTTTATGGTATAATTAAAGAAACACATTTATTATATACGAGGTATAACTAATGAGCATAATTTTAAAATACATTATAATGTTTGCCATGTCTATGGTGCCTATACTTGAGCAAAGAGGAGCAATTATATTTGGTTTTACTCAAAGCTTAAACCCATTTTTAATCTTTCTATTAACTTACATTGGCAGCCTAATTCCAACACCTATTGTCTTCTTCTTTTTCACAAAAATCTTAGAAGTTATACATAAATTTCCTTCCCTTAGATGGTTAAGCAATATAATTGATAATAAGATAAATAAAAATAAAGGTCATTTTATAAAGTATAATGAAATCGGGCTTATTACTTTTATAGGCATTCCCCTTCCAATGACAGGTGTATACACTGGTACTGCAATTGCCACTGTTTTAAAGCTTGATTTTAAAAAAGTAATGTTTTGCGCTGCTGTTGGCGCTTTAATTTCTTCTACAATTGTTACTTTAGGCTGTGTGTTTTTACCTGCGTTTTTTATGAGTCGTTAAGAGAATAATATAAATTAATGAGGAGGTTTGAAAAATGAATGCTATTTTAATGAATTCCTTTTTAGTTGTTTGTCAATTATTATATTTTGCATTATTTGCACCATGTAGTGTTAATTCAAATATTTCTGTTGAAAATAAACCTACTGATAATAAGCAAAATTGGGTAAAAATTGAAGCCAATTATCCTAAAATAAATGGAATGAAAAACACTGCATTTCAAAACAATTTAAATAAAGATATTGAGAATAAAGTAAATGATTTTTTAAAGGATGTTGAAAAGTCAGCTAAAGATACTTATGATGCTTTAGGTAAAACTGGGTTTTCTCCTTATGAAGGCATGGTAAATTATGAGTATTTCATTAATGGACCTGTTTTAAGCATCATAATGGAATATTATTCATATCTAGGAGGAGCTCATGGCTCTACTTTAAGAGAAAGCATAAATGTTAACGCTGATAAAGGTGAATTGCTTCAATTAAAGGATATGTTTAAAGATAAGGATAATTATAAACAATATATTTTAAAGAATATTAATAGTGAAATGAGCAAAGATCCTGAAAAATATTTCTCACAAAAGTTAGATAGTTTTAATGAAAACAATTTTTATTTAGATAAAAATGGAAATTTAGTTATTTATTTCAACCAATATGATATAGCTCCATATGCTGCTGGTATAATAGAATTTAAAATGCCACTTAATTGATTAAAATGTTATAGACAATTATATCGAATAGAATTATAATTTTTATTAAAGTAATTAGCTAAATTGAATAGGTGCATTGATGAAAAGAAAATATATTGATGATAATGGATGGAAAAGGGTACCTTTAAAGCAGTTTAAAGTAGTGCAAATAAATGATGATGATTTTAAGGGATATATAGGCCTTCTAAAGATGGATAAAGTTTTAAAACCATTAGTATACACTTCAAATAAAGCAAGGGTTTGCATAATTGATAATGATTACACATGGTTAAGATTTTTGCAAGAAAATGCCGAATATTCTATTCTCTGTGTCTTTGATGAAAATGATAACATTGTACAGTGGTATTTTGACGTTATAGGAGGTCAAGGCGTTAACAAGGGAATTCCGTATTTTGATGACTTATACCTTGATATAATAATATATCCATCAGGGCATATGTTTGAAAAAGATGAAAAAGAATTAAAGCTTGCCTATAAACTTAGAAAAATTACCGATGAAAACTATAAGATGGCGCGCAGAGTAGCAACCAATATAATGAAAAAATACAAAAATAAAGATGAAATTGAAAATTTAAAAGATTATACGCTAAAATATTTAAATAAAACTAGAGCTATTATTAATAGCATCTAGTTTTATTTAATATGGATTTTACTGTATTCCAAGGAAGAAGTACACAGTTTATCCTTCCATGTAATTTGTTTACTTTTTCAAAAACTTGAGCATTTTGAAATATTTGAGTATATGCTTTATTAGTTTTGTTTTCTTTCATTAACTTTATAAATTCATCAATTATCTTTACTGCATCATCTATGGTTTTGCCTTTTATGGTATCTATCATATAATTTGTTGATGCAGTAGAGATCATGCATAACTCACCTTTAAATGATATATCCTTTATTTTATCATGGCTTAATTCAAGATATAATTCTATTTCATCTCCGCAATTTGGATATTTACCTTTTAAAGGAGTCACGTTATTTAATGTATGAAAATTTTTTTTGATTTTACTCATATTAATTAATTTATCGTTATAAATTTCCCATATGTTAATAGGTTGATCCTTTTCAACTGGCATTTAAGTGAGCCTCCTTTTTACTTTTTTTAGACAATCCATAAAATAATCTATTTCTCTTATAGTGTTATAGAACGAAAAGCTTGCTCTTACTGTTGAATTAATATTTAAATATCTCATTAGAGGCTGAGTGCAGTGATTTCCAGATCTTACGCATATGCCATAATAATTAAAAATGCTAGATAGATCGTGAGGGTGAACTCCATTCATATTAAATGATATTATTGACCCTCTATTTTTTAAATCCTTTGGCCCATAAACAGTAATATAATCTAAACTTTTTAGTTTGTTTATAAAGTATTCTGTAAGCTTCATTTCCCACTGATTTATTTTATTTAAATCAAGCTTGTTTAAATATTTTATTGCTTCTTCAAGACCTTGGGCAGAGGCAATATTTTGTGTTCCAGCTTCATATTTTGTCGGCGTTTGTGCAAATGTAGTATAATCTTCATAAACATACTCGATCATATCTCCTCCATATAAAAAAGGAGACATAGCATCAAGTATGACCTTTTTTCCATATAATACGCCAATACCAAAGGGTGCATACATTTTGTGAGCTGAAAAAACTAAAAAATCTGCATTTAATTGCCTTACATCAATTGGTATATGGGGGACGCTTTGAGATGCATCTATAACTGTAATTGCTTTTTTTAAGTGCGCATAATCGATGATTTTTTTTATTGGATTTAATGTCCCTATTCCATTTGAAATGTGAACAATTGATACAATTTTAGTTTTATTAGTTATTTTTTTCTCAATTTCACTATCTGGTATCATGCAATCTTCATTTATATATAAAAACTTAATTCTGCAGCCTATTTTTTTGCATATTTGCTGCCAAGGAACTAAGTTGCTATGGTGTTCCATTATAGATAATACAATTTCATCATCTTTTTTTAAATAGCATTTAGATAGAGAATAAACTAATAAATTAAGCGATTCAGTTGCATTTTTAGTATAAATTATTTCATCTTGGCTATTTGCATTTATAAAGTTTTTAACTGACATTTTAGAAGATTCATAAATGTCAGTAGACTTAACGCTAAGATCATAAACACCTCTATGATGATTTGAGTTATAATGTGAATAGTATTGGGGTAATATATTTATGACATTTTTGGGTTTTTGTGTTGTTGCGGCGTTATCAAAATAAACTAGTGGTTTATTTTTTTCATGGTTATATATTATAGGAAAATCTTTTCTTATATTATTAAACATATTAACTCTCTTTTCTAATAAATTGTTTATAGTAAAAGTATATTTAATATTCTTTATATTAGTGCTTACTAAAAACTAAAATTTGTTAATTGCTTAGAATTTATTACATTTAAAACCTGTTAATAATAAATTAAATTTTAAATTTAGCTAAAAGTTGAAGATGAAAATATTAAATGATATAATCAATTAGTATTGAAAGAATATATTGAAGTTTAAGTTTGAATGTGACAGTTTTTAAAATATAAATATAAACCCTGTATATGTGATAGAATAATTCATAGTGAGGATGATATTAAAATGGGAATAATGCAAAAAATATTTGGAACATATAGCGATAGAGAATTAAAAAGGTTAGAACCTATAGTGCGTAAAATAGAATCTCTTGATGAACCTATGCAAAAACTTTCTAATGATGAACTTGCCGCTAAAACTGTAGAATTTAAAGAGAGGCTTTCAAAAGGGGAAACTTTAGATGATATATTGCCAGAAGCTTTTGCTGTTGTAAGAGAAGCAGCATATAGGGTGAGAAATGAAAAACATTTTAGAGTTCAATTACTTGGTGGCATTGTATTGCACCAAGGTAGAATATCTGAGATGAGAACTGGAGAAGGTAAAACCTTAGTTGCAACATTGCCTTCATATTTAAATGCGCTTTTAGGAAAAGGCGTACATATAGTAACTGTTAATGATTACCTTGCAAAAAGAGATAGAGACTCTATGGGACCAATTCATGAATTATTAGGCCTTAAAGTAGGAGTTATACTACATGAACTAAACAATGATGAAAGAAGAGAAGCATATAATTGTGACATTACTTATGGAACTAACAGCGAATATGGCTTTGATTACTTAAGAGATAACATGGTAATCTATAAAGAAGATAAAGTTCAAAGAGGGTTAAACTACGCCATTGTAGACGAAGTTGACTCAATTTTAATAGATGAAGCTAGAACACCTCTTATCATTTCAGGTGAAGGAGAAAAATCAACTGAATTTTATAAGATAGCAGACTTTTTTGCAAAATCATTGGTAACTGAAGATTATACCATTGATGAAAAAGGAAAAAATATAATGCTTTCAGAATCAGGGGTTTCCAAGGCTGAAAAGTATTTTAACTTAGAAAACTATGCGGATCCTAACAATATGGAGCTTCAACATCACGTATCTCAAGGCCTTAAAGCAAATTACATTATGCACTCTGAGGTTGATTATTTAGTTCGTGATGGAGAAGTTTTAATAGTTGATGAATTCACTGGTCGTGTTATGGAAGGAAGAAGATACTCTGAAGGGTTGCATCAAGCGATAGAAGCAAAAGAAGGGGTTAGCATTGAAAAAGAATCGAGAACTTTAGCTACTATTACCTATCAAAATTATTTTAGAATGTATAAAAAGTTATCAGGTATGACTGGTACAGCTTTAACTGAGGAAAACGAATTTAGAGAGATTTATGGCCTTGATGTAATTGTAATTCCAACTAATAAGCCAATGATTAGAGAAGATAAAAAAGATGTGGTTTATAAGAATGAAAAAGGAAAGTTTAATGCCATTGTAAAAGATATAATTGATTCATATGAAAAAGGCCAGCCTGTGCTCGTAGGTACAGTATCAATTGAAAAATCTGAAAGGGTATCAGAGCTTTTAAAGAGAAAAGGCATACCACACCAAGTTTTAAATGCTAAATACCATGAAAAAGAAGCAGAAATTATTTCTCATGCAGGAGAAGCGACAACTGTAACAATTGCTACAAATATGGCAGGTAGAGGTACTGATATTAAACTTGGAGAAGGATCACTTGATGCAGGCGGACTTAAAATCATTGGTACTGAAAGACATGAAGCAAGGCGTATTGATAACCAGCTTCGTGGACGTTCTGGTCGTCAAGGTGATATGGGAGAGTCTAGATTTTATATATCTTTAGAAGATGAACTTATGAAAAGATTTGGATCTGATAGAATTTCATCATTTATAGATAAAAGAATGGAAGAAGACGAACCTATAGAAAGTTCAATGGTAGCATCAGCTATTGAAAATGCTCAAAAGAAAGTAGAAGGATATAACTTTGACATAAGAAAATCCCTTATTCAATACGATGACGTCATTAATAAACAAAGAGAAGTTATTTACGATCAAAGAGATAGCGTATTAGACGGAGAAGACATGTATGAGCATGTTAAAAACATGATACATGATACTATTGAATCATCTGTAAAATCACATTTAACAGGGGTTGAAGAGGAAAGAGAATCTGATATTGATGGTTTAATAAAATATATGGAAGATTTATTTGTTCCACATAAAACCTTTAAAAAGGATGATTTCATATCTTTATCTGATGAAAACATAGCAAAGAAATATCATGATTTATCTGAAAAAATGTATAAAGAAAAAGAAGAAGAGTTTGGCTCTGAGCAAATGAGAGAAATTGAAAGAGTTGTTCTCTTAAGGTGTGTTGATACAAGGTGGATGGCTCACATTGATGATATGGATCATTTAAAGAGAAGTATTCATTTAATGTCATATAAACAGGTTGATCCTAAACAAGCATATCAGATGGAAGGATCAGAAATGTTTGAACAGATGGTTGCAAATATAAAAGAAGATGTTACTAAGTTCATGTATAAGGTTAGAATTGAAAGAAAACCTGAAAGAGAAAAGGTTGCTGAAGAAACAGCTACAAATGAAAGTGAAGCTACTGAAAGAAAAAAACAACCAGTTAAAAAATCTAAAAATGTTGGAAGAAATGACCCTTGTCCATGTGGTAGTGGCAAAAAATATAAAAACTGCCATGGCAAGGCAGTTTAGAGGTTAAATATGCTTAGAATATATGAAGAAATAATAGAAAATTTAAATAAGTTAAATGAAATCATCATAGAAGTTAGGAGTTCTCTTTGACATAGATGCTATGTCAATGAAACTTTCTGAATTTGAATTTAAAATGCAAGAGGATGGTTTTTGGAATGATCGCGTGCTCTCTCAAACCATAGCAAAAGAAGTAAAAACAATTAAAGATAGAATTGAATTGATTAACAGCATTACTAAATCTTTAAATGACACTAAAGAGCTATGTGAGCTGTATGGCGAGGAACAGAACACCTCTGAATATAAGAGCATTTTAAAAGAATATACAGATTTAAAGTCAAGGCTTACTTCCTTAAAAACCGAAACCATGCTTTCTGGAGATTATGATAAAAATAATGCGGTTTTAAGCTTACATGTTGGAGTAGGCGGAACTGATGCAGAAGATTGGACAGAAATGCTTCTTAGAATGTATACAAGATGGCTTGATAAAAAGGGTTTTTCTTATTCAACTATTGAATGTGTTCCAGCTGAATTTTATGGGATTAAAAGCGTTACTTTAGAAGTAAAAGGCTTATATGCATATGGATATTTAAAATCTGAAAAGGGAATTCATAGGCTTGTAAGAATTTCCCCATTTAATTCTAATGGCAAAAGGCAAACTTCTTTTGCATCTGTGGAGGTTCTTCCTGAACTTGAAGATTATCAAGATGTTGAAATAAAATCTGATGACTTAAAGATTGATACCTTTAGATCTGGTGGTGCTGGAGGACAAAATGTAAATAAAACTGAAAGTGCTATTAGAATAACTCACATTCCAACTGGCATTGTAGTTCAGTGTCAAAACGAAAGAAGTCAGTATTTAAATAAAGACTCTGCTATGAAGATGCTTAAGTCAAAATTAGTTGAGTTAAAGGATAGAATGCATAAAGAAAAAATTGAAGATTTAACTGGAGATATGAAAGAAATAGGATGGGGTAGCCAGATTAGATCCTATGTATTTCATCCATATAATCTTGTTAAAGATCATAGAACAGGTGTTGAGACTTCTAACATTCAAGATGTTATGAATGGTGAAATTGATATTTTTATAAATGAATATTTATCAAGCGCAAATTCAAGTATTTAAATGTAAGGCCAATTAAGGTTTTTTGTTAATTGGCTTTTCTGTTATTTATTTTTAGTATTATTTGAAGAATAAAGAATATAATCTGATATAATATATTCATTAGATCTTTGAGGTGATATTATGATAAGGTTAGAAACAAATAGGCTTATATTACATAATAAAGTTATTAAACTACCCTGGGAAGATGGCTTCCTCGATTTATACAATACTCTTGTAGATGAATTTTATGATGAAAACTATAAAAAAGAGATGTTTGAACATGATGTATTATTTAATTATGGTTTAAGCAAAAATGAATTAGGAAAGTATTTTGCTGTTTTTAATGTGATTTTAAAAGAAGATAACTCTTTTGTTGGATGGTGTAACTTTTTACCAAGGTATTTTACCTCTAATGAAACTTGGATTATAAACACTCAAGGAGATAGAGTAAAGTGGCCTGCTTCTGTTAATGTGGAGATTAGCTGGAATATTTTAAAAAAGTATCAAAATATGGGTTTTGCTACAGAAGCTGCTAAGGCTATAATACAATATGCTTTTGATACACTAGAGCTTAGTAAGGTTATTGCAGTAACTGAAATTAACAATATACCATCAATGAGAATTATGGAGTCTTTAAAAATGCATATAAAGATTGCACCTAATTCTTGTTTAGCTTATGGCGTTGCTTATAATAATAAATATTGATTTGAGGATTAAAATGTAATGTATTCAATAAAAATTAAGTCCTTATTCTTATTTTATATTATTTTATATTTTTTTGTAATCAATAATATATGGTCATTTTTAATTAAGGGAATTGCATATTTAAAATTATTAATTACAAATGATGGTGATATGCAAAATTTTAATGTTTATTACTTCATGTTTGGATTTATAATAATAGTTCCTTTATCCGCACTAATAGTTTCTACTTTATTCAAAACTGTAAAGAAAAATGAGAAAAAATTAAAAGATGGTATAATTAAGAAATGGCAGTACTATGTGATTTATATTATAAATATAGTTGTTTTAATTTTGTTTTTTGGCTTTTTTTGGAATGAAATTTTAGGTATTTTAGCTTATCAATTTAATATTTTTAATGGAATTTTATATTATATAGGAATATATTTTATTATACCTTGCTTTGCAATTTTAGTATGTTTTTTTAGTTTTAGATTGATTAGTAGGGAATATTTCCCAAATGAATAAAAAGATCAAATATTTTTTTATTTTTAAAAATATGTTATAATTCAAATACATGTTAAATAATAATGTTTATTTAATAATTGTATCTATTGGGAGGAAAAAATGAAAGCAATATTGCATATTGGGCTAGATGTTGGATCAACAACAGTTAAATTAGTAGCCTTAAATTCCTTTGATGAAATAGTTTATAGCGATTATAAAAGGCATTTTTCAGATATAAAATCTACTATTGTTGATATAATTAAGAAAGCATACGAAGAGATTGGAAATAAAGACATAACAATTGCCATAACAGGATCAGGAGGGCTTCTTGTTTCAAAATGGCTTGGAATTAAGTTTAATCAAGAAGTCATATCTTGTACGAGAACAATTGAAAGATTCATTCCAGATACTGATGTGGCAATTGAACTTGGAGGAGAAGATGCTAAAATAACATTTTTTGATAAAGGAATAGAGCAGAGGATGAATGGTACTTGTGCTGGGGGGACAGGTGCATTTATAGATCAAATGGCATCGCTGCTTCAAACAGATGCAACAGGAATTAATGAACTTGCTAAAAATTATAAGGTAATTTATCCGATAGCTGCTAGATGTGGAGTATTTGCAAAAACTGATGTGCAACCACTTTTAAATGAAGGAGCAGCAAAAGAAGATATAGCCGCATCAGTTTTTCAAGCTGTTGTTACTCAAACTATTAGTGGATTAGCTTGTGGAAAAGCAATAAAAGGTAGGGTTGCTTTTTTAGGCGGTCCTTTATATTTTTTATCAGAACTTAGGAGAAGGTTTTTAGAAACATTAAACCTTGATAAAAAATCTTCATATTTTCCAAATAATTCACAATTATATGTAGCTATGGGTACGGCTATTCTCTCAAAAGAAGACAGAAGCTTAAACTTTTCTGAAATCATTAATAAACTTCCAAAACTTATAAATTCAAGCGAAAAAGAAATTAACAGGTTAAGACCTTTATTTTTAGATGAAGGTGAATTTATTGAGTTTAAGAATGCTCATGAAAAGCATAAAGTTAACAGAAAAGACTTATCTACATTTTGCGGCAATGGTTTTTTTGGAATTGATGTGGGCTCAACAACTACAAAAGCAGCGCTTATAGACGAAGATGGAGATCTTATTTATTCTTATTATAATAGCAACAAAGGAAACCCCCTTGAATCTGTTAAAGGAATTATTAAAGATTTATATAATAAAATTTCAGATAAAGTTAAAATTGTAAGTTCATGCGTAACTGGATATGGAGAAGCTTTAATTAAAAGTGCATTTAGGGTGGACATTGGCGAAGTTGAGACTGTGGCACATTACAAAGCTGCAAATAAATTTTTACCTGGAGTTGAATTTATTTTAGACATTGGTGGCCAAGATATGAAATGCCTTAAAATTAAAAATGGGGTAATTGATAGCATAATGTTAAATGAAGCTTGTTCCTCAGGATGCGGTTCATTCATTGAAACATTTGCAAATTCACTTAAAATGCCAATTGAAGATTTTGCTAAAAAAGCTTTAGAATCAGAGAACCCTGTTGACCTTGGAACAAGGTGTACAGTTTTTATGAATTCTAGGGTTAAACAGGCGCAAAAAGAAGGTGCAGATGTTTCTGATATATCATCAGGGCTATCTTATTCTGTAATAAAAAATGCTTTATATAAGGTTATTAAAATAAGAAACAAAGATGAAATGGGAAAGAAAATTATAGTACAAGGTGGAACATTTTACAATGATTCTGTTTTAAGAGCTTTTGAAATTATTTCAGGTAGAGAAGCAGTAAGGCCAGATATTGCAGGTTTAATGGGTGCATATGGTGCTGGAATTATTGCAAAAGAAAGATGGCAAGGGGAAGAATCGAGCTTAATTAAATTAAATGAGCTTGAAAATTTTTCTTCTCTATCTCAAATGAAAAGATGCGGTTTATGTGCAAATAATTGTTTATTAACAGTTAACAATTTTAGCGATGGCAGAAGTTTTATATCTGGCAATAGATGTGAAAGAGGGGCAGGAATTGAAAATAAGGAAGATAAAGAGGTACCAAATTTATTTAAATATAAATTAAAAACTATTTTTGCATATGCTCCTTTAAAAAAAGAAGAGGCTAAAAGAGGAACTGTTGGAATACCAAGGGTTTTAAATGTTTATGAAAATTATCCTCTTTGGGCAACATTTTTTAAAGAGTTAAAGTTTAGAGTTGAACTTTCTCCTTTTTCATCTAAAAAGATTTATGAAAAAGGAATTGAAACAATTCCATCTGAATCAGCTTGTTATCCTGCTAAACTTGTTCACGGGCATATTATGTGGCTTATAGAGAAAAAGGTGGATTTTATTTTTTATCCGAGTATCCCATATGAAAAAAAAGAGCAACAAGGAGCTCAAAATAATTATAATTGTCCCATAGTTACCTCTTACTCTGAAGTTATAAAAAATAATATAGACGCTATTAAAGACAATAACATAGATTTTAGAAATCCATTTTTACCTTTAAACAACAAAGAAAGGTTAGTAAAAAGGCTGTATGAGGAGTTTAAAGGCTTTGGTATTTCATTTCATGAAGTAAAAAAAGCATTGGATATAGCTTGGGATGAATCTGAGAGAGTAAGAATCAATATTAGAAAAAAAGGCGAAGAGGTTTTAGAGTATTTAAAAGGTACTAATAAAAAGGGAATAGTGCTTGCAGGAAGGCCTTACCATGTTGATCCTGAAATAAATCATGGTATACCTGAATTAATTACCTCTTATGGAATAGCTGTGCTTACTGAAGATTCTATAGATCATTTAGGAAAAGTTGAAAGGCCTTTAAACGTGCTTGACCAATGGACTTATCATTCTAGGCTTTATGCTGCTGCTCATTATGCACGAGAATGTTCTAATTTAGATTTAATACAGCTTAATTCATTTGGGTGTGGACTTGATGCTGTTGTAGGGGATCAGGTGCAAGAGATTTTATCTAATTATGATAAGATTTATACTTTATTAAAAATTGATG
Organism: Clostridiaceae bacterium; assembly: GCA_031549885.1. GTDB lineage: Bacteria > Bacillota > Clostridia > Clostridiales > Clostridiaceae > WQUF01. The sequence continues at coordinate 61,390 of JAVBPD010000071.1, read as the reverse complement.
AGGGAAGCAATTTAGGTGCGGTAAAAATTAGAATTAGATCATTAAAAGCTGCATTCCAAGAAAGAGATAAAATTAATTTTATTCCAACTAGAGTTAAAGAGCCAATTGGAAGAAATATTTTTACAAAAGAAATGAGAAAGAAACACACAATTTTATCACCGCAGATGGCTCCAATGCAATTTGAGTTTTTGGAAACTGCATTTAATTCAAGTGGGTATAATTTTGTAGTTTTAAGCGATGATAATAAAGCTTGTATTGAAGAAGGGCTTAAGTATGTAAACAATGATGCATGTTATCCAAGTATTATATCAGTTGGGCAAATTATTTATGCTTTAAAATCTGGCAAATATGATTTGGATAATACTTCTGTAATTATGTCTCAAACAGGGGGCGGATGTAGAGCATCTAACTATATCGGTTTTTTAAGAAAAGCATTGAAAGATGCTGGATTTCCTAATATACCAGTTATTTCATTGAGCGCTTCTAGCATAGAAAAAAACCCTGGATTTACATTAACTCCAAAGTTTCTTCATAAAGCCTTTATGGGACTTGTTTATGGGGATTTATTTATGAGAGTCTTGCTTAGAGTAAGGCCTTATGAATTAATGCCAGGCTCTGCTAATCTTTTATATAAAAAATGGGTTGATTTAGCAAAGGAAAATGTAAAAGATGGTAGTTTTAAAGTGTTTAAAAAGAATATAAAGGATATTATTCATGCTTTTGATGAACTTGAAATAAGAAATATTAAAAAACCAAGAGTAGGAGTAGTTGGGGAGATACTTGTAAAATTCCATCCACTTGCAAATAACAACGTAGTATCAATAATTGAAGAGGAAGGGGCAGAAGCTTGCGTACCTGATCTAATGGATTTTCTTTTATATTGTGCCTTTGGTACGAATTTTAAGTATACTCATCTTTCAGGAAGTTATAAGTCAATGGTTTTTGGAAATTTAGCTATTAAGATTTTAGAGTTTTATAGAAAGACCATGAGAGAATCTCTTCTTGAGAGCGTAAGATTTGCTGCCCCTATATCAATTGAGGAAAAGGCTAAAGGTGCTGCGCCAATTTTATCTGTTGGGAATCAAACTGGAGAAGGATGGTTTTTAACTGGCGAAATGGTAGACCTTATTCATGAAGGAGTGCCTAATATAATTTGTGCTCAACCTTTTGCTTGTTTGCCAAACCATGTCACTGGTAAAGGTGTAATAAAAGAGCTTAGAAAGATATATCCAGAGTCAAATATTGTTGCAATAGATTATGACCCAGGTGCTTCTGAGGTAAATCAGCTCAATAGAATTAAGCTTATGTTATCAATGGCATTTAAAAATCAAAACCTTAAAGAGGAGAAAAATCTAAAAGATGTTTTAGATAATTTAAGTTAATATTAACCATTTGTAATTTTTCTCATAATATACATTGAGAATTGGTTCTCATAATTACAAATGAGGTAAAGTGATTCTCCTATGATTTAGTTAGTTGGTTAGATTCTCTTTTTGCTTAAATTAATTAAAGAAGCTTTCACTGGGAAAAATTCCGGTGAAAGCTTCTTTGCTTATATAAAATTTAAACAATCTTTATTTATTTTATATATTACATCTTTTCTTTCAACAATTATATTGATTTTATTTTTTGTATCTTCATCATTTAATAATAATTCTAAAAGTTCTTTGGTACCGTTTATAACTGTTGGGAAGCCAACTTCTTTAAGCATTGAAAAGTCTCCAGAGGTATCGCCATATGCATAGCTTTTAGATAGGTCAATATCATAGTCTTTTGAGAATTTTTCTAAAGCCTTAAGCTTATTTTTGCTGTTCCACATTGGAATTATTCTACCTGTGTATATATTTTTATCATCAATTAAGTAATTTGAACCAATATAATGGTCAAAGCCATGCTTGATACTCATTTCCTTTACAAGCTCTTGAGGGCTACCTGAAACTGTAAAAGTGATGTGTCCTAAAGATTTATGAAAGTTAATTCTATCTCTTGTAAATACATAAACCTTATCACCTTTTTGCTCTACCACTTTTTTTGCTATAAATTCAAGTTGGATTTTGTTCATACCTTTAATAGCATTGGCATAGATATCTGCCATTTTAATGAGGTAGTTGTCATAATTTCCAATTCTCTTATCATATTCTTCATATAGAGGTTTTACTTCGCTGTGCCACATAGATTCATCAATTATGTCATAGCGAATTAGTTTTTTGAAAATTTCTTTTATTAGCCCTTCTCTGTAAAGAGTTCCATCAATATCAAAAAAAGCACCCGTCTTTATATACTTCACCTCTTTTTTGTTTTAAAAATATTATACACAAAAATTTACTAAATAAATAGAAGATGTTTAGATTTAATTTTAAGGTGTATAAATTTTTTTTAAAATGGGAAAATTTAGTAAAAAAGGGGATGTGAAAACATGGAAGAATCGCAAGAAAAACTATTGAAATTTTTATACAAACAATATAACGACATAAATGATTCGCATAAATTCATCAAAAATGTTTTAAAAGATACTATAGAAGGGATACTGCAATGTGCCAGCAATGAAAGCGATATAGACAAAAGCATGTTAAGTAAAAATGTTATAGAAGAAAAACTTATTGAAAATAATATAGAAGAAAAAGTGTTAAAGATGTATGCCAGTGGGAGGACTATAGAAGAGATAGAAGAATACTTAAACATTATATATGGAGAAAAAGTATCAAATATATTAGTTGATCGAATGATGGAAAAAATTGTGAGATTGCAATTTAAATCGATGAATATATATCCAAAGGTTTTTTTAGAAGATAATAATAAAAATAAATCAAATAAAAATGCTAAAAATAAATGATAGTTATGTATTTTTAACATTGTTTTTAAATAGTAATGGTATAATATTAGTTAAATGAAGTAAGAAAGAGGAGTGTAAATTTATGAATTCTGTAATTCTTATTCCAGCATATGAACCAGATGAAAAATTAATTAATTTAATTAATGAAATTTCTGGTTTACCATTTTATAATATTATCATCGTGAATGATGGAAGTAGCAAAAAATGTGCCTGTATTTTTGATGAAATTAGAGATAAATTTGACTGTATCATAATTAATCATTCAGAAAACAAAGGAAAAGGTATAGCACTAAAAACTGGTATGAGAGAAATCCTAAAGATGGATAATAAGGTTATAGGGTGTATTACAGTTGATGCTGACGGGCAACATCTTCCAAAAGACATTTTGAAAATAGGAGAGGTATTTGAAAACAATAATCACTCATTAATAGTTGGTTGTAGAGATTTTCAAAGCGAAAAAGTTCCGATAAAAAATAAAATAGGGAATTTAATTACAAGAGATATATTTAAATTTGCAACTGGAAAATACATTTCAGACACTCAAACAGGGCTTAGAGCAATACCGAGAGAAGCTATGGATGGATTTTGTGAACTTTTAGGTGACAGATATGAGCTTGAGATGAATATGCTTATGGATGCTGCAAAAAAAGATATGGATATAAAAGAAGTTCCTATTGACACTGTATATATTGACGATAATAGATCATCTCATTTTAATAAGCTTACTGATTCTTTTAAAATTTATAGAGAAATTTTAAAATTTTGTTTTTCTTTTTTATTTTGTAGCATGTTAGATTTAATACTATACATAACATTATTTGTATTTTTTTCACAATTTACAATATTGCCAAGGATATTTATTGCTGTTCTTTTAGCTCGAGTTATTTCCAAAACTTTCTATTTCGTTATGGATAAAAACGATTATTTATTTGATAAAGGAATTATCGATATTGAATTTTTAAAATACGCATTTGCTGTTTTTAGCCAAATAATAATGAGTTTTTTTATATTATATGGACTTTATCTTTTAGGTGTAAAACAAGTTCTCTTATCAAAAATACTTGCGGAATTTATAATATTTATTGTTTTATATTTATTTAAGAATTTTATTACTACGTTTAACATGAGCAAACAATGGCAAAATGTATTTAGATACTTTTAAGTACATATTTAAAGATCAGTAAATTTTTAATACTGATCTTTTTTTAAAGCCATAAATATTTACTTATTTACAGTCCCATAAGGCCAATATATAATACCACCAAAATCATATACATTGGTATATCCTAAACTTACTAATTGTTTTGCTCCTATAGAGCTTCTCGATCCATTTCCACAATAAACAAAAATCAAAGCATTTTTATCTTTTAATTCATTTGCAGCTCTTTTTGCTACATCTGTGTATGGCATGGAAATTGCTCCTGCTATTTTCTTTTGATCATATTCTGCTTTAGTTCTAACATCTAATAATGTATAGTTTTTATTTTTTTGCATCATGTCGTAAGCTTCTTTTGGTGTTATTTTTTTGTAAGTAGGTTGTACAACAACTTGCGCTTTATCAGTTTTAACAGTTATCTCTTTAAATTCTAATTTATTTTTTGACATATAAGAAAGTCTAATTAGATAAGATGTGTCAGGAGTTAATGCTTTAGCAGTATATGCTCCATTTAAAACATTATTTTGTTTAATACCGTCAAAATTATATGCTTTTTTAGTAGATAAATTTATTATTTCAAGTTTGTTTCCTGTTGCTCCTGATACTGGAAATACAGCATTAACTTTAATTGTATTGGATGTTTTACCTGCTAAGGTAATATTATTGTTAACTACAGCATTAGTTGTATTAGTTGTTGGTTTTATACTTGTTGTATTTGAAGCAAATGTACTCGTCATAAATGTGGTTGTCATAGATGTAAAGACAGCAATAGAAATAGTTAGTTTTTTAATTGATTTTAACATCATATTTTCCCCCTTTTAATAGTTTAATTATAATAAATTTAATAATAAAAGTAAACTAAAAAGTCTCATAAATAAAACCAGCTTAAAAGTTAAGCTGGTTTAAACATTTCCTTCATAAACGTATTTTAATTTTTCTTTGGCAATTTCCTTTAACCTGAAAATAGTTTTAATAGGTGTGGGATTTTTATCTTTCATTTTATAGCTAGGAAAAAATCTTGATATGTGAAGTGGTATATTATCATCTATATCTGCTATAAATGTTGATAATTCCCTAATTTCAAGGTCAGAATCATTTTCGTCAGGAATGATAAGGGTGGTAATTTCAATATGGCACATTTTTGATGCAATTTTAATAGTATCTTTAATATTTTCTAAATTGCCTGAAAGCTTTTTATAAAAGTCTGCATTAAAAGTTTTTAAGTCTATGTTCATGGCATCAATAAATGGTAAAATTTTTAAAATGGGATCTTTGTTTACATAGCCATTTGTTACTACAACGTTTTTAAGCCCATTTTCTTTAATTATTTTGGCACAATCAAATAAATATTCATAATTTATAAAAGGTTCATTATAAGTATAAGCTACACCTATATTGCCAGATGGAACATATTTTTTTGCTGTTTCTAAAAGATCACTTGGGCTTAATGAATAAAGATCTGCTTCCTCCATAGAAATTCTATAGTTTTGGCAAAAAGGGCATCTCATATTGCAGCTATATCCTCCAATTGAAAGAATAGTTGAACCTGAATAAAATTTATATAAAGGCTTCTTTTCAATTGGATCAAGTGCAATGGAAGTTATTTTTCCATAATATAGTGCATAAAGTTCTCCATTTATATTTTTTCGTATTCTGCAAAAACCATGTTTTCCTTCAGAGATTCTACAACCTACAGGACAAAGGAAGCAATGAATATTATCGCCTGACTTTCCCCAAAAATCTGCTATTTTCATTTATATCTCACTACCTTAAATCTTTGAAGTTTATAATTCTCTTTTTCTAATATACCTGCTTTTTTAAGGGCTATTGAAATTTGTTCATCAACTGAATTAATTCCTTCAAGATTTGGAAGCAAAAGACCACTTCTTCCACTACAAGATACAATTACTCCATATTCTTTAACATTTAATAAATCTTTAGAATCTATATATTCAGGCTCTTCTAATATATCCACACTATATTCAAGCAAATTAAGTTCATCCTTTGTAACTGGCAAAAATCTAGGGTCCTTTAAACCTGCACTTAAAGCATTCTTAATTATTTCAAGGGCAATATTTTTTTGAACTGGAGAAATAGTGCCAATGCATCCTCTTAATTGTCCTTCTTTTTTTATAGAAACAAAAACTCCAGCTTTTTTATTTAACATTTCTTCAGGCAAGTTTTCAATGGAATCTATTTTCTTATTGTTTATCACATATTCTTCTAAGGATTTTCTTGCAAGATTCGTATAAATGCTTTCATTCTTTCTTATTTCATCCATTTTATAATTTAAATTTTTTTCATATGACTTTAAAAAAAAGCGTGATTGGTCTTCACAAGTAGCCTCAAATGATCCAATCGCATAGCCAACTCCAAAAGGCCCTTCATAACTTAATAGCTTACTATTTACTAATTTCCCGTCTAAAGCACCTGCCATAACTATAAATGAACGAAGGCCACATTCTCCTGCAGCTTCACAAAAATCTTCTGTAAAATCAAAGAATTTAGAAAAATCATTTGATTCTATTATCCTGCAAATTTCTTTATCAAACTCTTCTCCTTCCTTTAAATAGCCATAAGGTCCTGAAGCTTTTAATTTGTGAGATAAATCGCCACTTGCAACTATGACAGCTTTTTTATTAAGCTTTTTTATGCAATCCATTAAAATAACGCCAAACTCATAATGCTCTTTAAAGCTCAATCCTGATATGCCTATTCTTACCATTTTATAATCGGTATATTTTTTATTTATAAAGTACATTGGAACCATAACTCCATGATCAAGATGAGAATCCCTTTCTCCTAGAGTTCCTGCAGGAAAATTTTTAACTTTACAATGTGCATCTATTTCATTTATTAATTCTGAATCATAGGTTACATTAAATTTGACCTTTTTTACACCAAAGGAAGAAAAATCACCAAAGGCTTTGTTTCCAGGAGATATGTGTATATAATCTTGATACATTATGCTGTGAGGAGTAATAAAAATTATGACTTCAGGTTTAATGTGGCAAATTTTAGAGCTTATTTCATTAAATGAATCTAATGTCTTTTGTATGTTGTTTTCATCACCTAACCCAATTTCACTTATAGCAAGTGGAGGGTGAGGTACAATGTAAGTATTTATACAAATATTTTTATTATCCATTTTCTTAAAACTCCTTTCATTTTTATTTTAATATTTATATATTTTGGTAACAAGGGAATTTTTATTATTTATTTAAGAAATATAATTAGTTTTTTATCATATAATTGAAAATATAAAGAAATTTGGAGTGAATAGATTTTTGCCTATTAATGGAATTGATGTAAGTGAATATCAAAAAGATATAAATTGGAAAGATGTTTTAGACGCTGGCATGGAATTTGCAATGGTACGTGCAACTATAGGACCTAAAAGAGTTGATCAAAATTTTTCAAAAAATGCAACTGAAGCTTTGCAAAATGGCGTTAATGTTGGAGCATATCACTATTGTCATGCAAGAAATGTTGAAGAATCTAGGCAGGAAGCTTTGCATTTTCTTGATGTAGTAAGCGGTTATAATATGACTTATCCTTTAGCTTTTGATATAGAAGATAGTTCTTTAGAAGATCTATCAAAAGAGGTTTTAACTGATATATCTGTAGTTTTCTTAAATACTTTAGTTGAGGCTAATTATTTTCCGATGATTTATGCAAATTTATATTGGTTTACACATGTTTTAGATGATGGAAGGCTAAAAAAATATGATCATTGGGTTGCTCAATATGATGGAAATAACGATTATCTTGGCATTACTGGAATGTGGCAATATTCAAATACTGGAAGGGTAAATGGAATTGAAGGAGATGTTGATCTAAATTATTCTTATAAAGATTATGCTTCTATAATTTTAAATGGTGGTTATAATAATTTAAAAAGGTTTAGGGAAAGTAGGTTTTATAGAGCAGGAGATAAGGTAACTTTGCACAATTCTCCTATTTATGGCTCCTATGATGATTTAAAACCTTTTAAAAGAATAAGTGGCAATTTTTATTTATATGATGGCATATCTTTTGTTAATCAGTTAGGAGAAACAAGATACCGAATTACTAAAAATAAAGATAATGTTGGCAATGGAATGAAATATGTCATAGGAAGCGTAAAAGATTCAGATTTTAAGAATTAATATAGCGTAGGGTCAAAATGTTAATGATTTGACCCTACATTATTTGTACAACTTAAACTAAATTTAAAATATCTTCTATATTTTTTAAAGAATAATCTGCTTTTTCATATGAAAAAGCATCGCTTATGGCTATACCAACCATTTTAGCAGATTTTGCTGCATCAATTCCAGATTTTGCATCTTCAACTACAGCGCATTCTTTAGGTGATAACTTTAATCTTTCACAAGCTAATAAAAACACTTCAGGATCTGGCTTGCTTTTTTTAATATCATTTCCATCTGCAATTGCATCAAAATATTCGCTAAGCCCAATTCTTTTTAAAATAATGGGAGTATTTTTGCTTGAAGAACCAATGGCAATTTTAATGTTTTTTTCTTTTAGTTTTTCTAATACTTTAAACACATTTGGCAATATATCTTTATCTGTAAGGTTTGAAAGATATTCAACATAGTAATTATTTTTTCTTTGAGCCATTTCATTTTTTTCTTCATCGTTATATGTTTTCTTTGATCTTTCTAAAATTATATTAAGGCTTTCCATGCGACTTACGCCTCTTAACCTATTATTTATTTCTTCATCAAAAAAAATACCTTCTTCATCAGCAAGTCTTTTCCATCCAAGAAAATGATAATGATCTGTACTTACTATAACTCCGTCTAAATCAAAAATTACCCCTTTAATATCCATAATAAATCCTCTCAATATATAGCATATTTGATTTAAATTATGTTATCATTCTAGTATAAAAGAGTCAATGTTTTTTTGTGGCACCGTCTGTCTATAAATAAAATATTTTTGCCCTTTATGGCTGGCTATTTTATTATAAGGTTGACTTTGAGTATTTAGTGATATAAAATGTGTAAGTAGTAAGGAAACATTTACATAATTTTAGTGTTTTTTTATATTAAATAACCCTAGGTTATGTAATCAATAATAAATATTATGAGGTGAGAACTATGAGTAAAGTGGTACCTAGCGATATTGAAATTGCACAAGCCAGCAAAATGAAACCTGTTATGGAAATTGCTACAAGCTGCGGAATTTTTGAAGACGAAGTTGAGCTTTATGGAAATTACAAAGCAAAAATTTCATTAGATGCACTTGAAAGACTAAAAGACAAAGAAGATGGAAAACTTGTTTTAGTAACTGCAATTAACCCAACACCAGCTGGAGAAGGTAAATCAACTACAACAATTGGACTTGGTCAAGCACTTAATAAGATTGGTAAGAAAACTATAGTAGCACTTAGAGAGCCTTCTTTAGGACCAGTATTTGGTGTTAAAGGCGGAGCTGCTGGTGGTGGATATTCTCAAGTTGTTCCAATGGAAGATATAAACTTGCATTTTACTGGGGATATGCATGCTATAACAGCTGCAAATAACCTTTTAGCAGCAGCAATAGATAATCATATTCATCAAGGAAACTCTTTAAATATAGATGTTAGAAACATTGTATGGAAAAGAGTTATTGATATGAATGACAGAGCTCTTAGAGATATAATTGTATCATTAGGAGGTAAAGCTAACGGTTTCCCAAGAGAAGAAGCCTTTATGATAACTGTTGCTTCAGAGGTTATGGCTATATTGTGCCTTTCCACAAGCCTTGAAGATTTAAAGAGAAGATGTGGAGAAATAATAGTAGCATATGATTTAACAGGAAATCCTGTAAGATGTCGTGATTTAAAAGTTCAAGGAGCTATGGCACTTTTAATGAAAGATGCCATTAAACCTAATCTAGTTCAAACTCTTGAAAATACACCAGCCTTCATTCATGGAGGACCTTTTGCAAATATCGCCCATGGTTGTAATTCAATTTTAGCAACTAGACTTGCTTTAAAGATCGGCGATTATTGTGTTACAGAAGCAGGATTTGGTGCAGATCTTGGTGGAGAAAAATTCTTAGATATTAAATGTAGATATGGTGGATTAACTCCTTCAGCAGTTGTAATAGTAACTACAGTTAGAGCTTTAAAACACAATGGTGGAGTTGCTAAAGTAGATTTAAACAAGGAAAATATCGATGCTTTAAAACAAGGATTTCCAAACCTTGAAAGGCACGTAAGCAATATAAGTAAATTTGGAATTCCTGCAATGGTTGCTATTAATAAATTCTATTCTGATACTGACGATGAAATCAATGCTTTATTAAAGTTATGCAGTGATTTAGGAGTTAAAGCCGTTGTAAATAATTGCTTTACAGATGGCGGAGAAGGCGGAATAGAAATGGCTGAAGAACTAGTAAAATTAGTTGATAGTTCTACACCAAACTTTAAACACTTATATCCAGATGAAATGCCACTTCAAGAAAAAATTGAAACTATAGTTAAAGAAATATATGGTGGAGATGGAATAATTTTTGAAGGTAAATCTAAAAAACAATTAGAAACTATTGAAGCATTAGGATTTGGTAATTTACCAATTTGTATGGCAAAAACTCAATATTCATTAACTGGCGATTCAACTATAGTAGGTGCTCCAAAGGGATTTAAAGTTACAATTAAAGCTGTAAGAGTTTCCTCAGGTGCAGGATTTGTAGTATGTGAGGCAGGAGATATTATGACAATGCCAGGACTTCCTAAACTTCCTTCCTATGAAAAGATTGATATAGATGAAGATGGAACTATAACAGGCTTATTTTAAAGATACATCTATATAAGGAGGTTTGTATGTATAAAAAAATGACCCTTGTAGAATTTTTAGAGGCTGTTTCTTCGGAAAAAGCTGAACCAGGTGGTGGAGGGGTTGCTGCATATGTTGCTGCTTTAGGTGCTTCTCTTAGCCAAATGGTAATAAATCTTACTGTGTCAAAAAAAGAATATGACGATGTTAGAGTGGAGTTAAATGCCATAAATGAGTCATTAGGTGCTTTAAGCCTTCAATATTTAGATTGTATTAGAAAAGATGATTTAGCATTTATGGAAGTACTAGATTGTCTAGCCCTTCCTAAAACAAACGATCAAGAAAAATCTATAAGAATTGAAAGAATACAAGAAGCGCTTAAATATGCAGCAAAGGTACCCTTTGAACTTGGCAAAAAAGCTTATGACACTATGGAATTTGTTGAAAAAGTCATTGAAAAAGGTAATAAGCAAGTTGTTACAGATGGAATAATTTCAGCAATGTTAATAAGATGCGCTACTCTTGCAGCATTTATAAATGTAAAGATAAATTTAAAATCCATTAAAGATGTAGATTTTGTAAATGAAATGAACGGTAAAATTCAGATGATGGAAAACGATATTATTGAACGTGAAAAAAACATTTTATCTATAGATTTCTGATTTATATATAATTTAAATAAAAATATTGCTTAAAATAGTTTGTTTTAAGCAATATTTTTGCGTATAAAACTATATAGAATTTAAGTTAAAGCAAGTATTTTAACTTAAATTCTATATTTTTTTTGAATTTTGAGACAAAAAAATAACATTTCATGACAAAATTATGTATTTTTTATTAATATTATATAATATATACATATATTTACAAATTAATGAATATTTTAAAGAAAATATAAAAAAAGTTAAAAATGTTAAAATTACAATATACGCCCGATTTTTATTCTAGGAGGAAACAAGTAAAATGAATACAAAAAAGAAGAGATTTAGCATTTTGTCTTTAGCTTTAACTTCAGCTTTAGCATTAAGCCAATATACGAATGTATATGCTGAAGGTCAACATCAGTTAAATAAAAACCCTGAAATAACTGATAAATGTTCCATTCAATACAATATAGTGGATACTATTGTTAAACCTGAGAGAACAAAGAAATTTGATTTAGTTTTAGTTTTTGATGAATCTGGCTCTATGGCAGGAACATTAGATATAGTAAAACAGTCACTTAAACAGTCTATAGATATGCTTAATCAAAATTTAGATAAGGCAATGCTTGTACCATTTGATTCAGTGGTTAGAGAAGATATGGCAACATCCCTTACAAATGATAAAACTTCAGTAAAAAATGCAATTGACAATTTAACGGCGCAAGGTGGTACTGCAACAGCTCTTTCACTTAATAAAGCTTTAGATATGTATAAAGCATCAGGAGGAAAATTAGAAAGCAATAAAGATGTTTTATTCATGCTCGTAACAGACGGATTTCCTACATTTGATGTAAATGGCGATGGAGATGGATTTGAAATAAAAACTTCATATATGGATGAAGTAGGATCAGCTATTAAGAAAATAAAAAATCAAGGTTTTAAATTTGCAGCTGCTTTATGGAAAGATGTAGATTTTTTAACTGAAACTTATGGAACTAGCAATTTCAATACATATAACTCATATTTTAAAAACACTGTTTCTCCACTTGTAAGTGCAAATGGATTTTATGCAGATTTTGAAAGCCAAACTAGAACTATTGACGAATATGCAAATGTAATAAGGAGCGTTATAGCTACAACAATTCAAGAAGATGCATCTGTGAAAGAAATGATTAATTCTAATTTTCACTATGTAGAGTCAAGCGCAAAGGTTACAGATAGTACAGGAAATATTGTACAAATACCTTATCCAAATGAAACCCCAACAATAGGAAGCGACAATTCATTTAATTGGAATCTTGATGCTTTAGTATCTGGAACTTATAAGCTTACATTTACAGTTGAATCAAATGTTAGAATGAATTCAGGTTCAATAACAGTAATCAATGATGGTGGTAAAATAATAACTTCTGCAGGAACAAGCAATCTTTCCAAATTAAATGATGATTCTTATGTTCAACCAACTGCTTGTTATAATTTAAAAATAAATAAAGTAGATTCTGAAGACTCTAATAAGGCATTATCTGGTGCTAAATTTGAGGTAAAAAATTCAAACTCCCAAACAGTTCAAACTGTTACCACAAATGACGAAGGAACAGTAACAGTTAATAATTTGCCAAAAGGAAGCTATACATTAGTAGAAAAGACAGCTCCAGATGGTTATGAATTATCAAAAGATCCTATAAGCTTTTCTGTAGAAGAATCAGAAGCTGCAACTGAAGTAACTGTAAAGAACACAGTAAAGCTAGTTCCATCTGACCCTGTTAATGGCTCAATAACAGTTATAGTAAAAAATAGTTCAGAGGTTTTAAAAGGATCAAAAGTAATTATAAATGGAGTAGAAAAAATAACTGATGAAGATGGTAAGGTTACCTTTAGCGAGTTAGAATTTGGAACTTACAATATTATAGCTTCGAAGGATGGTTACAACGTTGGATATGCTCAAGGAACTATAAATGTTTCAAATCCTCATAAAGAAATAGTAATTATATTAACGCCTGGAACAAACGGTGCAGTAATAGGAAAAGTTACTGATAAAGAAACTGGAAATACAATATCAAAAGCTACTGTAGTGTGTGAAGGAAAAACTGGTATAGTAGATAGTTTTGGGAATTATGTTATAACAGATTTAGCACCTGGAAGCCATAAAGTAATAGCAAGTGCAGATGGTTATAAATCTGAAGTAGCTCAAGTTAGCATTCCTGCATCTGAAGCTATTGTAAAAGATTTTGCTCTTGAAAAAGGAAGCGATAAAAAACCAACACCTACAATTGATCCATTAAAACCTGGAGATACTACAATATCAGGAAAAGGAACACCTGGAGACAAAATAGATTTAACGCTTCCAGACGGAACAGTAATAGAAGATATACCAGTTGATGACAATGGAAAATGGAAAACAGATATTGAAACACCACTAAAACCAAGAGATAAGGTAAAAGTAGTAGAAGAGACACCAGGTGGAATAAAATCAGATGAAGTAACAGCTCAAGTTCCTGATGGTGGAAACAATAGTACAAGTAACACTACAAATAATTCAACGGATAATAGTACAAGCGAAACTAAAAAACCAACACCTACAATTGACCCATTAAAACCTGGAGATACTACAATATCAGGAAAAGGAACACCTGGAGATAAAATAGATTTAACTCTTCCAGATGGAACAGTAATAGAAGACATACCAGTTGATGATAATGGGAATTGGAAAACAGATATTCCTAAGCCATTAAAACCAGGAGATAAGGTAAAAGTAGTAGAAGAGACACCAGGTGGAATAAAATCAGATGAAGTAACAGCTCAAGTTCCTGAAGATGGAAACAATAGTACAAGTAACACTACAAATAATTCCACAGATAATAGTACAAGCGAAACTAAAAAACCAACACCTACAATTGACCCATTAAAACCTGGAGATACTACAATATCAGGAAAAGGAACACCTGGAGATAAAATAGATTTAACTCTTCCAGATGGAACAGTAATAGAGGACATACCAGTTGATGATAATGGAAAATGGAAAACAGATATTCCTACACCATTAAAACCAGGAGATAAAGTAAAGGTAGTAGAAGAGACACCAGATGGAATAAAATCAGATGAAGTAACAGCTCAGGTTCCTGATGATTGTAACAATTCAGATGAGCCATATGTAAAGGTCATTGTGAAAAATTCTAAAGGCGAAGTTTTAGAAAATTCAAAAGTTGTACTTAATGGAGTAGATAAACTCACCGATGCAAATGGTGAAGCTTTATATACAAACCTTCAAAATGGAACATATTACATAATCGCAAGTAAAACTGGATATAGCGTAGGATCGGCAAAGGTAACTTTAACTTCATCAAATGCCAGCCAAGTTATAACTATATTGCTTAAAGATGGAGATGAAGGAGCAATTTACGGAAAGATAACAAATGAAAATGGACAACCTATACCTAATTCATATGCTATTATAGCTGGAGAAAAGGTTGAAACAGATAGCTTTGGAAACTATGTAAAAACTGGAGTAAAAGCAGGAGATTACAATGTAATAGCTAGCGCTGATGGATATAATTCAGAGTATGAAACAGTCACTGTAATGCCTTCATCTATGACTGAATGCAATTTCAGCCTAGAGATGCAAAATGGATCAAATAATAGATATCTAATTTATGGACAAGTTTCTGGAAGCAAAAAACCTATTGAGAAAGCTGTAGTTATAACTAATGATAATAACGCAGAAACTGATAAAGCTGGGTACTATGTATTAGATAATTTAACATCAGGTAGTTATGCTGTTAAAGCATCAAAAGAAGGATATGATGATGTTTCGAAAGATGTTTCAGTGGTTTCAAGCGATGTAAGGCAAGACTTTAATTTAACTGTAGTAAGCTATGGATTGCCAACAACTGGAGAAAAGGCTATATTTGATTTTTTCCTTGGAAAATAGAAGTATGCATAGAGAAGATGATTCCTATATTTAAGCGGAATCATCTTCTTTTAAAAATAAATAGATATAATATATGAAAAATATCGCAAAACATCAAATTATATACAAGAAATAGGTAATATTATACATGGCATCCGTTGTTATTTTGAATTTTATAATATATAATTATTCATATATTTAGAAAAATTACTTATAGGAGGAAAAAATGTTAAACAAAAGAAAATTCTCGATTTTAACATCGGTTATTGTTGCAATTGGACTGTTAACTAAAACCTTAGCTTTTGCATCTGGAATAACAGGCCCAGCAGATGTTGATTTAATATTTTCTGATGCAGATAATAAAAAAACAGGGCATGTTTGGTATGCAGAACCTGGACAATATATAACAGCATCTACAAGGGATAATTCAAGTGATACCAGAGAACAATTTGTAAAATATGGAACATTAACATGGAATATGCAGAATCAGTTTAACCCTTATGGAACGGCAATGTTTTGGAAGCAAAAATTAGATGATAATAAATATGTTAGATGGGATCAATTTGATATAAACTCTTCAAGAAACAATGGAAAAATAAAGACATTTAAAAATGACTATCCAAACAATCCAATTGATGCTCAAAATGATGACATATTTAACCAATATAAGCTTAATGATAAAATTTACATAGAACCTCAGTGGGAACAGATGAATTTAGAACAGGCAGTTGAATTTACAGTAGACAATGATACAATGTGTGCCATGCCTGGTGAAACTGTTGCTTTTACATATTTAGTGGCAAATAATACGCCTTTTGATTTAACAAATCCTAGAATTGAATTAAAATCTAGCGATGGAACTGTTAACGATACTATATTGAAAGGTCAAGCTGTGCCATCATTTAAAACGTATAAAAACACAAATAGAAGCATTACAAATGATAGATTAAAGGTTGTGGAATTTAATTATACAGTTCCAAACGGATTTAAAGGCTCAACAATTAATTTTAATGCCATGTTATTCCCAATGTTTACAGATATAGGCAATGATTATAATATATCTATTCCATGTAAAATAAATATTGGACAACCTAATTTAACAATTAATAAAACAGTTAGCAATGAAAATCCTATGCCAGAAGAGAAAATTACATATTCATTTACAGTTAAAAATACAGGAAATACAGTTTTAAATAATGTAACTGTAAGCGACCCGAAGCTTTCAGAGCTTGGCATTAATATATTAGATCCTTCATCAGTTTCATTAGCAGCTGGAGAAGAACATATATTTAAAACTACAGAATATACAGTTAAGGCAAATGATAAAGTGACTAATACAGCTAAAGCTATGGCAACTGCAATATCACCATGTGGTACAAGCATAGAGGTTATTAGTAAAGATGCCTCTGTGGCTACATTTACAGCTAAAACATTAAATTCAAGTTTATCTCTCGAAAAAACAGTTAGCAATGAAAACCCAAGGGAAAAGGATAAAATAACATTTTCATTTAAAGTAAAAAATACTGGAGATACTGACATTGATTTAAAGAATATAAGAATAGATGATCCAATGCTTAAAGATCTTGGAATAACAGTAAGTACTATAACATCAGGTAAATTAAATAAAGGATCAGAATATGTATTTACAACTACTGAATATACAGTAAAGAAAGAAGATGCTGGAAAGACGTTTAAAAATACAGCATATGCCATTGATATGGTAAACAATGTTAAGAGCAATGAAAGCACTGCAACATTTACTGTAAAAGCTGAAGATAAAACTGTCAGCATGTACCTTGAAAAAACAGTTAATATTATAGATCCTTCTCCAGGAGATAAAATTATATATACATTTAAAGTAAAAAACACAGGCAATGATGATATTAATCCAAATAATATAACCATAGTTGATAAGGCTCTTGATGATCTTGGAATATCAATAATTTATCCAAATTTAAATAAATTAAGTCCAGGGGAAGTATATACTCTTACATCTTCTGAATATATAGTAAAGTCAGAAGATGCTGGAAAGACATTTAAAAATACTGCATATGCCATCGATATGGTAAGCAAAGTTAAGAGCAATGAAAGCACTGCAACATTTTCTGCAAAAACTCCAGGGCTGTCTGTAATAAAAACAGTGGATAAAGATGAGGCCTTAGTTGGAGATACGCTTACATATACAATTAAGGTTCAAAATAATGGACAAACTGATTTAAAGAACATAACCATAAAAGATGACTTGGTTTCAAATTCTTTAACACCTGCTGGGAAATTCGATTTAAAATCAGGGGAGTCTAAAACTTTAACAGCTACTTATGTCGTTAAACAAGGAGATAAAGTAGTTAATAATGTGGCTTTAGCAACGGGAAAAGATTCTAATGGGAACGATGTAAATAGCAACTCTTCAAGCGCTGTAACTAATATAAAAAATCAAGGATTAAAAATAGTTAAATCAGTTAAAGAAACTGCAATTGCTATGGAAACAATTAAATATACATTTGTAGTAACAAATACCGGTGATACAACCATTAAAGATGTAACTATAAATGATGATAAAATAGACGAAACTACTTTAAATCCACGATCAGTTAATAGCTTAGCTAAAGGCGCACAAGCTATATTTACAGCAAATTATACAATTCCTGATAGTGCTAAAGTTTCGGACAAGATTAAAAATACAGCAACTGCAATAGGAAAGGGACTGAACAATACCACCGTCGTAAGTGATCCAAGCACTGCAGAATGCACCATAGTTGAACCAGCAGAACCTGCAATATCCGTTTCTAAAACTATAAATAACGCAAATCCAAAAACAGGAGATACAGTTATATACACTATTATAGTTAAAAATATAGGAAATACTGATTTATTAAACATTAATGTGCTTGATGACCCTTTAAGTTATAACAGCACAATTAATAAACTTTCAAAAGGTGAATCAAAGGTTATAAATCTTTCTAAAAAAGTAACAGAAACTTCAGGTTCATTTACAAATAAAGTGGTTGCAGAAGTATTAAATGGACCATCAGCTGAAGCTACTGCAACATATAATGTTGTTATAGAAAGTTTGTATCTTGTAAAAACAGTAAATAATAAAACTCCAGTTATGGGAGAATCAGTTACATATACATTTGTAGTTAAAAATACTGGAAATCAGGACATGAAAAATGTTACAATTAATGACCCATTAATAGATAAAAGCACATTATATCCACAATTTGTTGAAGATTTATTAAAGGGAGAGTCAGCAACATTTACAGCTAAATATACAATTCCAAATAATAAAAAAGTATCAGATAAAATTATAAATAAAGCAACAGCCATTGGATATACAGCAAATAAGGATGTTATAAAAAGCAATGAAAGCACTGCTGTATGCACAATAAGCCAGCCATTTAAATCAGGCATAAGCGTTTCAAAGGTTGTAAATAAAACAAACCCTAAAACAGGGGATATAGTAAAGTATACAATAAAGGTTATAAACTCTGGAAATACTGTATTGAAGAATATTAAAGTAGTTGATGAAGCTTTAGGATACAATAAAATTATAGATAAATTAGATATTAATGAATCTAAAGTAATAGAGCTTACAAAAAAAGTAACAGAAAAAAGTGGTTCTTTTACAAATGAGGTTAAAGCTATAGTGGCAAATGGTCCAGAAGATAAAGCATATGCCAC
Source organism: Clostridiaceae bacterium (assembly GCA_031549885.1). Lineage (GTDB taxonomy): Bacteria > Bacillota > Clostridia > Clostridiales > Clostridiaceae > WQUF01. Next base: position 42,402 of record JAVBPD010000071.1, on the reverse strand, counting down.
ATATAGCATATTTAATCAAAGTTTAAGCCTTATAAAAACAGTAAACAATTCAACCCCAATAGTTGATGAAACTATAACTTATAAATTTAAAGTAACTAATACAGGTAATGCAGCAATAAAAAATATAACAATAAAAGATCCAATGATAGATAAATCAACTCTTAATCCACAGTCAATTATATCTTTAAAACCAGGAGAGTCAGCAACTTTTGAAGCTACATATACAGTTTTAGATAACATGAAAAAAGGAGAAAAAATTACCAATATAGCTTCAGCAACTGGAAAAGGAGAAAATAACGAAACTATAACAAGCAATCAAAGCAGCGTCATAATTACAATAACAGAAACCCCAACAAAACCTGGGTTTAGCATATTAAAAACTGTGGATAATTTAAAACCAAAAAAAGGTGATACAGTTATTTATACTATATTAGTTAAAAACACTGGAAACTCTCCAATTTCAAATATAAAAATTACAGATGATGCACTTAAATACACTAAAACAATTAGCTCTTTGGATGTTGGCAAGTATGCTAAGATGCAAATTACAAAAAAAGTAACAGAAGATGGCGGGAAGACATTTACCAATACAGCAAAGGTAAAAGCTGATGGATATAATGAAATTTGTTCAAGCGTTTCATATATAGTAGTTAAATCATCTTCTACTGATGCTTATTTACCTGTAACAGGAGAAAATAAATAATTTGATATTTATTTATGGAGGGGGCTTTGTTGAAAAAATACAGTGGGAAAATAGTTTTTTTAACCTTTTTCTTAATAATATTATTTAGCTTAATAAACAAAGTATATATAAAAGGCATATCAGCAACGGAATTAATTACAAATCAAATTAATGAAACAAAAGTCTTAATAAATAAAGATAAAGCAAATTTAACTGTAAAAAAATCTGTAAATAGAGCAAAAGCTATTGTTGGAGATGTATTAGAATACACAATAGTTGTAACAAATATAGGAGATGTAGTTTTAAATAATATTAGTATTGAGGACAATCTTAAAACTGGGCCAATAATTTTGACTAAAAATGGATCAACTGAAAGTTTAGACCCTAATGAATCTATAATATTTTTAGGAAATTATAAAATAAATCAAATGGATGTGGTAGACAATAAGATTACTAATATTGCATATGTAACTGCTATTTCGGATAATGGAGAAATGATAAAGGAAGAAAGCAATGAAGCTGTTACAGCCATTATAAATTCTAGTTTAAAACTGAGGGTTTTAGTAAGCAATGATAATCCAATACCTGGTGAAAAGTTAACATATACTTTTACAGTAACAAATATAGGTATTAATACCATAAAAGATGTAAAAATTAACTTTGATAAAATTAAAGTAAGTGCATTAAATCCAAAATCAACTGCTATTTTGGCTCAAGGACAGGATGTCACATTTACATTAGATTATGAAATTCCAAAGGATGCTTTAGCTAATGAAATAATTGAAAATAAAGCATTAGCAAGTGGAAAAGATGAGATGGGAAATTTAGTTACAAGCGATGATGTAATTACAAGTTGTACTATTTGTAATCCATTAAAGCTTGAAACAGAGATAGTCCATAAGGATAATAGCTCAAATAATACTCAAACTTTAAGCCCTGCAGCAACAAGTCCAGCTGAGGAACTTCCGCTGGCAGGGGAAAAAGTGATGACTATTATTGTATCTTTATTTGGAAAGTTGATGAAGTTATTTAAATAATAAAAGGCTGCTCTTTTGATTTATTCAAAATTAGCAGCCTTTTTACTATGTCATAATTAATAAAAGTAAAATTTTATTAATTATTGTATTTAGTTATATTATTTAATGCTATAATAATAACTAAAAGTAAATTTTACTTAATTTTTATTCATGTAAATATTTAGTTTAAATAAATAAGGGAGCATTATGAAAAAAATAGTGGGATTTTTTTACGTTCTTGGTTTTATATTGATTGTAGTATTTTTTTTCACAAAAAGCTGGCTTTACTATTTAACCCCTCAAAATATAACTTCTATAAATGAGATTAAAAATAAATCTAGGGTAACATTTACATCTGATATAACTCCAACAGGGTATTATGAAACTAATTCAAATAAAGATAAAATAAGGTATTTTTATTTAGCAAAAATAGGTGATGATTACATTTTATTTGCTTCAAAAGATAAAGTTAATAGTGTAGAAAATTATAAAATATTAGGAATGGTACAAGGCTTATCAGAGGAACAATTTGAATATGAGTTTTACAACAATATAAACAGCAAAATAGGAAATTTAAAAGAATTTATTATTTCTGAGGACACAACTTCAACTATTTTTATAAATAGATCCATACTTCCTATTTCATTAATTTTAATATTAGGTTCGTTTATGCTAAATTATTTTTATAAAAATATTAGTGTTATAGAAATAGATAAAGTATATAAAAGTGAAGATATTTCTAAAATGACCATAGATGAGATTGTTAGAAATAAGAAAGTTAATCTTAAAAAGTCTAGTTTTATAATATTGTTTTTTAATTTTATTTCAATATTAGGAGTATTCATTCTAATTAAAAATTACAAAATAGAAGCATATATTTATTTTGGAGTTGAGATAATACTAGTTATACTTGTATTATCGTACAGATCGATGTCAAAATACAAAAAAATCTATAGGCAAATTTTTTGTTATACATATAAAGAAGAAATCTTATATTTTAAAAACAAAGTAAATAATGAGATTAAAAACAATATGATTATTTTTAAAGATGGCAATGAAAATTGGCTCTGCCCATCAGCTCTTATAAGTTACAATAAAAAATTATCTAATTTAAGGGTGTACCCAACTAATAAGATGTTGTGGGCATGTCAATATACATATACAGAGAAAACAAACAAAATTAAAATTGCAAAATATTATATAAAGATATATATGAGAGGTTATAAAAATCCTATTTATATTAATTTTAAGTATAAAGAATTGGCAACAGCTATGATGGAAGCTTTAATTGAAAATTTTAATATATTTGCAGGTGAAGATAAAAGGTTAGATATATTAAGGAGAAAGAATTACAAAGCTTTTGTAAAGGAATGTAATAATAGAAAATATAATTATTATATTTAGGATAAATTTAAATATTATAAAATAAGGTCTATCATTGAAAGCTAATTTTATCAATGTATAGACCATTAATTTTAAATAAAAACTAAATAAATCCTAGTTCTTTTTAAAGACAATTAAAGCAAAAATAAAATTTTTTATTGAGGCAGGCTACCCTCTATATTATCTACTAACCAGTTAATTGATCTTAAATCACCATCTGAGTATACTGAACCTGAAGGAACTATTTCTTTGCCAGTATTATCCTTAATTGGTCCAGCCCATACATTTATTTCGCCATTTATGAGTTTAGGCTTTAAGTCATTTACCTGTTTGATAAGATCTTCGCTAACTAGATCAGCATTTAAAGGTACAATATCACAGGCACCTTCTTTAAGACCAATCCAAGAATCATAACTCTTCCAAGTGCCATCTAAGTATTTTTGAACTTCTTGTGTATAAAAAGGTCCCCAGTTCCACAAAAATGAAGTTATATTTGCCTTTGGAGCAAAATTACGCATATCGCTATGGAATCCGATAGAAAGGGCTCCTTTGTCTTGTGCGGCCTGTTGTACAGCAGGAGTATCTTGATATTGAGCAATTACATCCACACCCGTATCTAATAAACCAAGAGCAGCTTCTTTTTCTTTTGCTGGATCATACCAAGTGCTGGTCCAAACTAATTGAATTTTTGCATCAGGATTAACAGATTTTACACCAAGAGCAAAGCTGTCAACTGCTCTAACTACTGATGGAATTGGTTGTGCAGCTACATAACCGATTTTACCATTTTTAGATGCAAGACCAGCAGCAACCCCAGTCATATAAACGCCTTCAATTTCCCTGATATCATAAGTTGTAACATTTGCAGCTTGTTTAAACCCTGTGCAGTGTAGAAAATATACATCAGGATGCTTTGCAGCTACATTGATAACTGAATCCATATAACCAAAGGAAGTTGCAAAGATGACTTTTGCACCTTGCTGAATCATTTGTTCCATTACACGGTCAACATCTCCACTGCCTTCAGGAACACTATCCACTATTATAGCTTCAACATTTGGCAATTTTTCAACAAGATACTTTCTTCCTTGGTCATGAGCATAAGACCAGCCACCATCACCAGCTGTAGAAAGATAAACAAATCCAACTTTAATTTTTCCATCAGTTGCTTGAGCTTGAGTTTCATTAGAGGTAGAAGATGTTGATGCATCTTTTGTAGTATTAGAGGTTTCAGATGACCCAATTTCATTCTGTTGACAAGAACTAAACATAAGTACAGTCATAAGAAGAGGCATCCAAAATTTAAATATTTTGTTTTTTTTCATTTAGTTTTCCCTCCTAAATTTTTAATATACTTTTATATTAATTAATTTTATAAATACTAGCGTTCTTCTCTATCATAAACTTTACCAAGGCTTGCTGGGGAAGCATTTCGCATATTTCTTGTGGATAGCATTAGTACAGCTATGGTAAACAAATATGGAAGCATCCTAAGGAAATAAGAAGGTACTTTTACTCCAATGGCTTGCATCCTCAAACCTAATACATCAACGCCACCAAAGATTAATGCACCAAGCAAGGCTTTCGCAGGATCCCATCTTGCAAAAATAACAAGTGCTACAGCAATCCATCCTCGGCCTGCTGTCATATTTTCAAGCCATGATGGTGAATATATTAAGGAGAGATAAGCTCCTCCTACAGCGCAAAGCATGCTGCCAACACAAACATAAACATACCTTATAAATGATACATTAAGACCTGCAGCATCTACTGAACCAGGATTTTCCCCTACAGATCTTAAGTTAAGACCTGCTGTAGTATTGTAAATGTATATACAAGATAAAGGTACTAAAATATACATTGCATAAACAAAAATATCTTGTTTAAAGAATATAGGTCCTATAACGGGTATACTGCTTAAAAATGGTATTGCAATTTTTGGGACAGCAAGAGGAGAAGCTGTGCCTACGATTGGTTTGCCAATGAAACCACTAAGCCCTGTACCAAAAATTGTCATTGCAAGTCCACACACCACTTGGTTTGCCCTTATAGTAACGGTGAGAAGGGCAAAGAGCAATCCCATTAAAATACCAGAAATTAGTGCGCCCAAAAGTCCAATAAAAAGGGATTTAGTATAGAGGCTGAACATAAATCCAGAGACAGCTCCTACAAGCATAACACCCTCAACACCTAAATTTAATACTCCTGCTCGCTCAGAAAAAATTTCTCCAACTGCTGCATAGAAAATGGGTGTAGCAGAAACAATGGTTGCCGCTAAAATAGCCATCATTAAGTCCCAAGTCATACTATATGCTTACCTCCTTTTTCTTTTCTTTTTTAAAAGAGATTTGATAACGAGTTAGGATTTCTCCTCCTAACACAAAGAAGAGAATAGAACCTTGAAGTATATTAACAACTTGTGAGGTAAGGCCTAATACTTGGATGGCACTGCCACCAGTAAGCATACCACCAAACAAAATTGATACTATAACTACTGAAATGGGGTTAAACTTGCTTAAATATGCAACAATAATCGCTGTATATCCTATATCAGGTATTATTGTATGCTGTAAACGCCCTATAACCCCTGATACTTCGCACATTCCTGCAAGACCTGAGAGACCGCCAGATACAAACATTACAAGTAAAATATTGGTTTTTATATTCATACCAGAATATTCAGCTGCTCTTTTGCTGTTACCGATTACAGAAATTTGATAACCCCATGAAGTCTTCTTGAATACTATATATAAAATGACCATTGCAATTAAGGCTACAATGAGACCCATATGAACTCTGGTGCCAACAAATACAGGTAATGTTGCAGATGATTTAAACATTGCAGTAAGAGGAAAATTAAAACCTTTAGGGTCTTTCCATGATCCATATACAAGAAAATCAACCCAGAGTATTGCTACATAGTTTAACATCAAAGTAGTTATGGTTTCACTTACATTCATAAAAACACGAGGTATTGCAGGTAAAAGTCCCCATAAACCTCCAACTATAAAACCAGCTAAAAACATTGCAGGAAGCACTAATGGATCTGGTATAAAATTGCAAAATAAAGCCACTCCGCTTGCAGCAAAAGCGCCCATGTAAATTTGACCCTGTGCACCAATGTTAAATAGCTGCATTCTAAAAGCTATAGCAACTCCTAAACCTGACAGCATAAGAGGCGTTGCTTTGACTAATGTTTCCATAAATCCATAGAAGGATCCAAAAGATCCAGTAAACATTGCCTTATAGATTACTATAGGATTAAAACCCATAAAAAGCATGAAAAATGCACCTGAGATAAGGGCAGCTAAAATTGAAAGAGTAGGAACAACTATGGAATAAATCTTAGGTATGTCTTTTCTTTTAGTTACTTTAAACAGCTTATTCATATTACCACCTCTTCTTGAGATACTCCAAGCATCATTTTTCCAATGCCCTCAAATGTGACTTCATCTCCTGGTACAATGCCCATGAGCTTACCTGCATAAAGTACAGCAACTCGGTCAGAAAGCTTAAATATCTCTTCAAGATCTTCAGAAATAAGTATAATAGCTACACCCTTTTTGCGCTGCTCTAAAAGCAATTTTTGAACTGTTTCAGTGGCTCCAATGTCAAGGCCCCTAGAAGGGTAAGAAGCAATGATAAGAAGTGGTTCTTGGGATATTTCCCTGCTTAAAAGCAATTTTTGCTGATTTCCACCAGACATTGATTTTATTGGATAGTTAAGGCCAGTTGTCTTAATGTCAAAATCCTTAATTAACTCTAGAGCCCAGCCTTCTGCTTTTTTATAATTTAAAAAACCAATATGGTTATATTCATGATCTTGAAATTTTTTAAGCATCATGTTTTCAGTTATATTCATATCACCAACAAGTCCCATTTCCATGCGATTTTCTGGTATTAAAGATAAACCATCTTTAATAATTGTTCTAGGTGAAGCGTTGGTTATATCTTTTCCAAGTAAAGTTATACTGCCAGAATCCACATCTCTAAGACCTGAAATAACTTCACTAAGTTCTTTTTGACCATTTCCAGCGACTCCTGCAATACCTAAGATTTCGCCGCCATTTACAGTAAGAGAAAAAGAATTTAAAGCATTAAGGCCCTTATCATTTTTAACGACTAGCTTATCAAGTTTTAAAACATCTTTAGTGAAATTAGATTTAACTAAAATTCTTTTATTTAATATTTCTCTTCCCACCATTAAATAAGTCAGTTCATCTCTATTTGTTTCAGTTTTTTTCAGGTTTCCTACAGCTTTTCCGTTTCTTAGTACGGTGATCCAGTCAGCCACTTCCATAACTTCATAAAGCTTATGAGTTATTATTATGACAGCTTTTCCATTTGAAGCCATGGTCCTTATATTTTTAAATAGCTCTTTAACCTCTTGAGGGGTTAGGACTGCAGTTGGTTCATCTAAAATTAAAACTTCTGTTCCACGGTATAAAAGCTTAACAATTTCCACTCTTTGTTGTTCTCCTACAGATAGCTGCCAAATTTTAGCACTTGCTTGAACCTCTAATCCATATTGCTTTGAAAAATTTTCAACTTTTTTATGAAGCTCATTAATATTAAGAAAAAAACGATTTTTTAATTGACCTAAGAGTATATTTTCTGTTACTGTATGAGAATCAACTAAACGGAAGTGTTGATACACCATTCCAATGCCTAATTCCACGGCATCTTTAGGTGATTTAAAAGAAACCTTCTTTCCCTTGTAGATAATTTCACCTTCATCAGGATGATAGAGCCCAGTTAAAACGCTCATAAGGGTGCTTTTACCAGCTCCGTTTTCCCCTAAAAGTGCATGTATTTCCCCAGGGTAAACAACCATATTTACATTTTCATTTGCAATTACTCCAGGGAATCGTTTTGTAATGCCTCTCATTTCTAAAATCGGCTCCAGCGTCATCACTTCTTTCCGTTAAATTATTTGGATTCTGCAACCTTTTGTATTGCACGTATAATATTTGTGTATGCGCCACATCGACACATATTTCCAGAAAGCTCTCGCTTTATTTCTTCTATATTAGGTTTTTTATTCTTTAATAAAAGGGCATGAGCTGTTAAAATAACCCCTGGAGAACAGTATCCGCATTGAACTGCTCCTTCAGTAAGAAAAGCTTCTTGCAATGATGAAAGTTTGCCATCAGTTGCTAAACCTTCTATTGTTGTAATATTTTTACCTTCTGCAAGTGTAGCAAGATAAATACAAGAATCATAAGGAACATCATCAATTAATACTGTACAAGCTCCGCATTCTCCAACTTCACAGCCTTTTTTTGTACCAGTAAGGTAGAGCCTTTCTCGGAGCATTTCTAAAAGTGTTTCTCCTGGCTCTATATCTATGGAAAGTGGTTTAAAATTTAAAGTACAATTAAGCCTGATCATAAACACCACCTGCTTTCTTATAGGCATTCTCTACGCATCTTTTTACTAGCTCAATGATAATATCTGATCTAAACTCCTTAGAAGCACGCCAAGATGTGCGAGGAGCAGATTGTAAAAGTGCCGCGTGACTTATTTTGTTTAATTTATCTTCGCTTAAACCCTTACCTGTTGCTATATCTTCAGCTTGTTTACATCTTATGGGAGTAGGCGCTGCAACTCCTAAAGCTATGCGGGCATCTGTTATGGTATTCTCTGAAACTGAGAGCACAACTGCACAACCTAGCATAGAAATATCCATTGCCTTTCTAGTAGAGAATTTTTCATACCAGCCGCCCCATTTGCCTTTAGGTGGATTTAAAATAAACTTAGTGAGAATTTCTGTATCGCTTATGTCCACAAGTCCAGGACCCTTATAAAAATCCATAATATTTACAATTCTAAAATTATCTTTGCTTTTTAATAAGAGCTGTGCATCAAGAGCAAAAAGTGCAGGAGCAGAATCAGCAGAAGTAGTACCGTTGCAAATATTTCCTCCAATGGTTGCAGCATTTCTAACCTGTGGACCACCCATGGAAAGAGCTGCTTGTTTTAGTATTAAAAAGCCTTCTTTAACATCTTCATTTTCAGCTAAATTAGAAAAGGTTACAGAACTTCCAATAAAAAATTTACCATCTTCCCACCCAATGCTTTTAAGCTCTTCAATGTTTTGGAGGCTTAAAAGTCTAGAAATAATGAGGTTATTATGGCGCATTTTTATAAGAAGATCAGTTCCACCAGCAATTATTTTTGTTTTTTTATCATTTGAAAGCATGTTTAAAGCTTCTGATAGTGAAGACGGCTTTAATATTTCATCTATTCTAAACATTTTAAACCTCCTTAATTGCTTGCAGAATTCTTTGGGGTGTTAAGGGAAGCTGATTTAACTTTTCATTTGGCTTTATATTTAAAGCATTAAAAATTGCATTTCTTATTGCAGCAGCAGGAGGTATATTAGCTGGCTCTCCTAAGCTTTTATTTCCATACGGGCTTGAAGGTTCATCAGTTTCAATAAATATAACTTCAGTGGGAGGAGTATCTGCCATTGTAGGTATTTTATAATCAAGAAGGTTGTCATTTAAAACCTTGCCAGTTTTAGGATCGATTAAAATTTGCTCCATAAGCCCATAGCCAAATGACATAACATGCCCTCCTAAAACCTGACCCTCTGCTAGTACAGGATTTATTATCTTGCCTGAATCCATAATTGCAACAAGATTAATAACTTCTACTCTGCCAGTTTTAGTATCTACAGCAACTTCAGCAAATGTAGCACCTGTAGATTGAGCATTGACATCAGGATTTGCTGTAGCTTCATGTACAATAGTTCGAGGATTATCCATGTTGTAGTATGTTTTTTCTGCAACATCTTTTACGCCAATGAGCTTTTCACCTGAAAGGGTATCAAAGATAAAGTCATCTTCTATATCAAGCCTTGATGAATCTCTTAAAAGCATCTTTGAAGCAAGTTGTATCAAGTCTTGTTTACAAAAAAGAGATGCTTTTTTTACGGCAATTCCTGCAAGTGTAGTTTGCCTTGAAGCATAAGCTCCTAAATCAAAAGGAGAATAGGCTGTATCGATGGGAGGAATCTTTATATTTTCAATGCTTACTCCTAAAGTCGATGCTGCAATTTGAGATAGCACAGTATCAGAACCTTGACCTATTTCACAAGCTCCAATACCAAGGTAAACAGTGCCATCTTCATTAACAGTTACCCTTGCGCTTGCAAGTTCAACGCCATGATTATAAGTGTTTTGTTTATAGCTAAAGAAAGCAACACCAATGCCTTTTTTAACAGTAGAGCTTTGATTTTTATAGGATTTTCTTTTTTCATCCCAATGGGTTTTTATTCTCCCAGTCTCTAAAATTTCAGGTAATGCATAGGATCTGATGATGAGTTTTTCATTTTTATAATCTTTTGGGAAAAAATTTATCCGTCTTAATTCAAGAGGGTCCATGTTCATCTTATAAGCGATGTTATCAATATGGCTTTCTGTTGCAAAACAAAGCTGAGGGATTCCATAACCACGCATTGCGCTTGCTGTTAAAATGTTTGTATAGTACGTAGTTGCAGAGAATCGCATATTTTTTGAAGGGTAGAAGTCCGCAAATTGCCCAGATATATTACCACATACGCTATGTCCATGACCACTATATGCTCCAGTATTGGATTTAACATTTAATTCTCTTGCAATAAAACGGCCATCTTTTGTGAGACCAGTTTTTATTTTAAAAATCATGGAATGCCTTGTTCTAGTGATTGAAATGGTTTCTTCTCTGGTATATTCTAGTTTCACAGGTTTTCTTGTGGCAAGTGTTAAAACTGCGTTAAGCTGTTCATGTACAGGTTCTTGTTTTCCACCAAACCCACCACCTATTAACGTCTTTATTATTCTCACTTTACTAATTGGCATATTCAGTGCAAATGCAAGAATACGTCTAAGTATGTTTGGTGACTGATTGCAGCTGTGTATAACTAAATCTCCTAAATCATCTAAATATGCTAAAGAAACAAAATTTTCAATAGGAGAATGAGCAACAATTGGCAAATTTATTTCATCTTCAAAAACATAATCAGCTTCAGCAAAGGCTTTGTCAGGATTGCCTATGATATAGCTCGATGAATCGGCTATGTTTTTTGTATTCTCATGTATTTCAATAGCATTAAGGTCAGATGCTTCATCTATTGTGAAATATGCAGGGAGTATGTTATAAGTAACTTCTATTAGTTTTAAGGCTTCTTCAGCTATTTCTAAGCTTTCTGCAGCAACAAGAGCAATTGGTTCTCCATAATATCTAATCTTTTTACCTAGTATAAGAGAGTCTAGAGGAGTATCATTGGGAAGAGGATGACCGCAAGTTGTAAATTTTATATTAGGCACATCTTCATATGTTAAGACAGCTGCGACTCCTTTTAGCGCTTTGGCTTTATCAGTATTTATTTTTTCAATGATGCCATGAGCAATTGTAGAGTGAAATATTTTACCATATAACATTCCTGGCAGATATAAATCACCAACATATTTAGCTTCTCCAGTGACCTTTCCAACGCCATCTACACGAGGTATGCTTTTACCAATATATTTATCTTTCAAATTTGCAATTTTCACCTCACTTTATTAAAATTATCTTATTTTAATTTTTATAGTGTCTTAAAAAATATTATATATAAAATTAAAATCAAATTCTATAACGTTTTCAGTTAATTTATATTTGAATTTATTATTAGTTATATAAAAAATATTTATTTTTGGAAAATTGCACAAAAATAAATAAAACTAAAAATAATATTTGTAATTTTAAACAAAGATATATTCTAATTTAAAAAACAAAGATATGAATTTTAGATTTTTTTACATATAGTAGACTTTACATTTTTAATAACATAGATTGGATTCTTAAATAAAAGAACGATTATTCATTGTAAAAATGTACAATCGATAAATATTAAAAGATGGGATTAATTCTTTTTTGCGTATTGTACTGATTATAAGCGCTTTATAAACGATTTCACCTATTTTCTACAAAATATAATTTTAAAATTATTAGATGAAAAATTAATTTTTTCATCATTCAATTAAATATTATCTCAGTAATGATATAAAGTCAAAATCATAGGTCTGATAATTTTGTAACTTATTACAAATGGTAACCACTATGCATTAATTATAATTGTATGATATGATATTTTTAATATATAATAATTTAAAAAAAATACTATTTTTATAATATATTATTAATTAAATTTTTTATTTTATAGTGTATTATAATTTATTGCAATTTTACCCTTAACATAGAATGCATTAAGGAGGATTTTATGATCTTATTTAAAAATGCACAATGTATAATAACTTGCGATTCAAAAGACAGTATTTTGTATGATGCTGACATTTTAGTAGATGGTAAAGAAATTATAAAAATGGGTAAAGACATAGAAAAAGAAGGAGCAGAAGTAATAGATGCAAAAGGAAAATTCATCTATCCTGGCCTTGTGAATACCCATCACCACATGCTCCAAGCTTTTACAAGGAATATACCTTCTATTCAATCATCTGAATTATTTGACTGGCTAAAATATCTATACAATGTTTGGTTAAAGGTGAACTCTGAATTTGTTTACTATTCTTCTATGGTTGCAATGAGTGAATTTATCAAATATGGCGGCACTACTATGTTTGACCAGCATTTTGCTTTTCCTAAAAAGGAAGCAAAAGATCTAATAGATAGGCAGTTTGAAGCAGCAGGTGAGCTTGGAATACGATTTCATGCAGGACGAAGCAGTTTTAATAGAGGAATAAAACAAGGAGGACTCCCTCCAGATGATCTTGTGGAAACCTGTGAAGAGACATTGATGGATTGTGAGAGGTTAATTAATAAATATCACGACTATGAAAAATTTTCTATGAGACAAGTAGCAGTTGCCCCTTGTTCACCTTTTTCTGTAGATACAGAAATAATGGTAGAATCGGCTAAACTTGCAAGGAGTAAAGGTGTTAGGTTACATACTCATTTGTGTGAAACCATAGATGAAGAGAATTATTGTCTTGAGGTCTATGGCATGCGTCCACTTAAATGGGCTGAGGAATGTGGCTGGCTTGGGGAAGATGTATGGTTTGCTCATGGGATACATTTTACAGATGATGAAGTTTTAGTTCTTGCTAAAACTAAAACAGGAGTTGCACATAATCCAGTTTCCAATATGAAACTTTCTTCAGGGATTTGTAAGGTTCCTTTGATGCTTAAGCTAGGTGTGCCTGTAGGTCTTGCAGTGGATGGTTCAGGAAGCAATGATGCATCAAACCTTATGGCAGATATTAGGACTGCTTACTTGCTTCATAGAATGAATAATAGCAAAACATCTCCAACTGGATATGAAATGCTAAAGCTTGCTACTGTGGGAAGTGCTCAAGTGCTTGGAAGAAACGATATAGGGTCTTTAGAGGTTGGGAAAGCTGCAGATTTATTTATGATAGATGTGGATAAATTGGAACATGTTGGAGCTCTGCTAGATCCAGCTTCATTTTTAGCTACTGTGGGATATGGCAAAACAGTTTATATGACTATGATAAATGGCAAGGTCGTTTATAAAGATGGAAAGTTAACAGGAATTGATGAAGATAAGGTAAAGAGCGCTGCAAAGGTCGTAGTAAATAAGGTATATGAAAATATAAACATTTAGGGGGTTATTACATTGAGCAAAGAATTAGTATTACAAGCATTAAGACATGAAAAAACAAAAGACATTCCATGGGTGCCATTTGCTGGAGTTCATGCAGGTAAATTAAAAGGCTATTCAGCTCATGATGTGTTAACAGATAGAAATAAGCTGTTTGAGTCTTTATTAGAGGTTCATAAATTATATGTTCCTGATGGTATGCCAGTGGTTTTTGATCTGCAAATAGAGGCTGAGATATTAGGATGTGAAATCATGTGGTCAGAAGAAAATCCACCTTCAGTAATTGGTCATCCTCTAGCCTCTGAAAAGATAATTCCATGTGAATGCAAAATACCTACAAAAAGTTCTGGCAGAATTCCTATAATCTTAGATGTTACAAAAATGCTTGAAAAACAAATAGGAGAATCAGTAGCACTTTATGGGCTTATTTGTGGACCTTTTACTTTAGCTTCTCATTTGCGTGGAAGCGCCATTTTTGCAGATATGAAAAATGATCCTGCTTATGTTAAAGAACTTGTAGAATTTTGTGCAAAAGTATGCGTTAAAATGTCTGAGCTCTATATTGATGCTGGGGCTGATGTTATTGCAGTGGTAGATCCTTTAGTAAGTCAGATATCACCTAAGCATTTTCAAAATATGTTATCAGATTCCTTTAAAGGGGTTTTTGATTATATAAGAAGCAGAGAAGCTTATTCGTCTTTCTTTGTTTGTGGCAATGCTACTCGTCAAATTGAGGTTATGTGCAACACTTATCCAGATTCTATATCAGTAGATGAAAATGTAAATTTAAAAAAGGCTAAAGAAATAACAGATAAATACAATATAACCATTGGCGGAAATATACCTCTTACAAGGATTATGCTCCTTGGAAATCAACAAGATAACATGAAAAGTGTTATTGAACTTATAGATAGTGTAGACCACCATAACTTTATTGTAAGCCCTGGCTGTGACATGCCTTATGCTACTCCTATAGAAAATACCATTGCTGCAAGTCAGGCTGTAAAGCATACAGATGATTGCAGAAAGATGGTTGAGAATTATGATTTAGCAGAAGATGATATAGAGATAGAGCTTCCTGATTATGCAAATAGAGATAAAGTTTTAATTGAGCTTTTTACACTGGATTCAGATACTTGCGCAGCTTGTACTTATATGGTAAAAAGTGTGGCAGACATTTATGATGAGATTAAAGATATAGCAGATTATGTGGAATATAAGTATACAATTAAAGAAAATATTGCCCGTGCCAAAAAGGCAGGAATAACAAATTTGCCTACTATGTGCATCAATGGAGATGTAAAATGGATTTCTATAATTCCTGATAAAGCTGCACTTATAGATGAGATTAAAAAGTATGCTTCTAAAGTATAATAAAAGCCAAAGGTGTGTTCTATGATAAAGTTAATACTTCTTACAGGTTTTTTAGGATCTGGAAAAACCACTCTTCTTAAGAATATTTTAAATGAATACTCTAATAAAAAAATTGGAGTTATTATCAATGAATTTGGAAAGATAAGTGTAGATGGTGCTCTTTTAAAAAAAGATGGAATAAAAATGATTGAGCTTATGAATGGTTCCATATTCTGTTCTTGTTTAAAAGCAAATTTTATAAATAGTCTTATAGAAATGTCTAAATATGAATTTGAGTATTTATTTGTAGAAGCTTCAGGGCTTGCAGATCCTTCTAATATGGAAGATATCTTAGATGCTATTAAACTGCACATAAAAAATGAATATAGCTATATGGGTTCAATATGCGTTATAGATTCTGAGAATTTTATGGATTTATATGATTTGCTTCCTGCTATAGTAAGTCAAATTGAATATTCCAGCGCTGTTATCATAAATAAGGTGGATTTAATTGAAGATCAAGATTTAAAAAGTATTTTAAGAAAAGTAAAGGAAATAAACATTTCCACAGATATCTATGAAACATCTTACTGCAATGTCAATATAAATCAAATTGTTGAATCTATGGGATATAACGATAAGAATTCTAAAGAATCATCCAATACTTATGAATCAAGACCAAGAGCTTTTATCTTAGAAAGCCAGCAAAAAATCTCAAAAGAAGGACTTTTAGACTTTATTAAATCCATATTAAAGAGCACTTATAGGGTAAAAGGCTTTGCAATAACAGATTTAGGGAATTTTGAAATAAATGCAGTAAACGAGCACATAGAGATGAATCCATATAAAGAAGGTTTATTAAAAACTGAAATTGTGGTTATATCATCAGTGGGAATTAAAATCATAGGAGTTATGGCTGAAGGATTAAAAAAGCTTCCTGGATTAAAAATGCATGTATAATTAAAATGCGCAAGGTTGCGGTGCAAATATTTAAATATAAAACAAAGAGAAAGGAGGGTTTGCTTAAAAGCAACATTATAAAAATATAATTTTATAAATTTTAAGCAAATTAAAATATCATGAAAGAAGATCTATTAAAGAATTTAAGTATGGCAATTGCTGATGGTGAAACTGATGATGGACTGCGCCTTGTTAAAGAGGCTTTAGATGCAGGAATTCCACCTCTTGAAATCTTAAATGAAGGTGCTGCAAAAGGTATGGATATCGTTAATGAACGATACAATGAAGGTGAAGCTTTCCTTCCTGAGCTCATGGTTTCAGGAGATGCTATGACAGATGTTATCAAGGTGATCTTTGATGCAATTAAAAAAGAAGGTGGATCAGTTACAAAAAAAGGTACTATAGTCATTGGGCAGGCTAAAGGAGATGTTCATGATATTGGCAAGAACATAGTGTCAGCATTGCTATCTGTAAACGGTTTTGAAGTCCATAATATCGGAGTAGATGCTCCTGTAAAGAAATTCATAGAGACAGCTAAGGAAGTAAATGCAGATATAATAGCTATGTCCACTTTGCTTACAACCTCTTTGCCTTATATGAAAGATGTTGTTCAATATATAGAAGATTCAAATCAAAAAGATAAGTATTATTTTATAATAGGTGGCGGACCAGTAACACCAGATTTTGCTAAAAATATTAAAGCTGATGGCTGGGCAAGAACTGGTTTTGATGCAGTGGATCTTTGCAAAAAATTGATGGAAAGAGATAAAAAAGATCCTAGAGAAACAGTAATATTTGATTCAGAAGTTAAATAGAGGGGGTAAATCTTATGTATAGTTTGAAAGTTCAAAAGCTACTAAATAACCTTGATAAAGCATATACAGGCCCACTTTGCACTGTAAAGGATTGGGATATTAAAGTTATACCAAAAACCATCAAAGCAAAACTAAAAGAACATGGTCTTGAAAAAACTTATGATCCAGATAATCCTATTAACTGTGATGATGAACTTGCAGATAGATATTTTAAAGCAGGATGGGAGCTTGCTTTAGAGTTAGGTTTATTGTGTGAAGATACTGAAAGAATAATCAAAATAGATGAAAGCGAACTATTAGAATGCATTAGAGACTATCAAACTGAAAATATCCTAGGTGAGGGCCAAGATCAAGTTATCATGAAGCCAAGAAGACCAGAAGATCCATATACTCCACTTTTAGCTGCTTCTCTTGGTATTGTGTGCTCTGAGGAAAATTATCTGCCTCTAGTTCAAGGTTTAGTTAAATATAATAAGCTTGTGGATGTACTCCATGGTCCAACACTTGCTACTGTTTTTGGGAGAGAGGTAAGAGCAGGTACTCCTTATGAAACTTTAATGGGAGATTATGAGTCTCAGCTTAAAAAAGAGGCTCTTTGGAGAGCAGGTCGTCCAGGAATGGCTTGTACCGGTGTTGCTGGTGCTTGTACAGAATATGGGCATTTAGGTGGCGTAGGAGCATTAAGCGGTAGAGGGAATGTAACTATGTCTTTAACTCCTGTAGAGTTAAAATGTACTTTCAGCAATTTCCATCGTATAATACAAGGCCTTAGCAATGGTCATAAATTAAGACCAGGTGGATTCTCATATATTGGAGGATATGCAGGACCTCCTGAGGGAACTGTTATATCTAATATAGCTACAGACTTGCTTCTTCCTACAATCTTGCAAGCAGATTATACAAGTTCATATGTATATGATATTCAGCTATTTGGCAACTGCGGAAGAAAAGCTTTGTGGGCAAATAGCGTAGCTATACAGGCAGTAAGCAGAAATACTGGTTTTATGAGAAACAAAATAGTAAATGAAACTGCAGGACCATGCACTGAAATGTTTTTATATGAAGCTGCAATGGGACTTATGAATCACTGCGTATCCGGCGCATCAAAAACCACTCAGCCACGTTCAGCAGGAGGAAGGTATACAGATTATATCACTCCACTCGAAGCTTGGTGGTGTGGTGAGGTATTTAAATCATGTGCAGGTATGACAAGAAAGCAAGCTAATGAAATTGTGAAAAAAGTGCTTCCAAAATATGAAGAACAATTAATTGCGCCTCCTAAGGGAAAACCAGTACAAGAATGCTTTGACTTAAAGAGAATGGAGCCAACTAAAGAATATAAGGACATATATAATAAAGTTAAAAAAGAATTGCTTGATTTAGGTATGCCTTTAAACAAAGTCTATGGTCAATGGTATGAAGAATATGTAAAATAATCTTAGATTAAAAATGTTAATGGGATGTTTAAATTAGCATCCCATTATTTAGCATAAGAAGGTGAAAAAGTGGAAATTAGTGTTCAGGAGCTGTTAGAGTGCGAATATTTTACACAATCAAAGATTTTAGCTGGTCATGGTGGGTTTAAAAACATCATAACATCTGTTACTGTATTAGATTCTCCTGATGCACACCATTATTATAAAGGTGGTGAAATTGTCTTAACCACAGGTTATGGTTTTTTACGCAATGAAATTTATCAAAGTGAATTGATAGGAAAAATGGTAGAAAAACAAGTTGCGGTTTTAGCAATTCAGCTTCGCTTTTATGATAATAAGCTTCCTCATATAATAAAATCCGAAGCTAATAGATTAAATTTTCCTGTTATTGATCTTCCTGTAGGCGGAACATATAGAGATATTTATGATTTCATCTCTTCAAACCTAATGTCCAAGGAAACAAAAGAGATTAAAAAAATACCTGAGGTTTTTCAAGATATCTATGATGATATTATGGAGAAAGGGTTTGTAAAAATTGCAAGAACTCTTTATAAATGGACTGGATTAGATGCAATAGTGGCAGTAGGCAATGACATTTTTATGTACCATGAAAATGTTGATTATGATGAAATAATACACAGCAAAAACAAGTGGAATAAAAAAGTTTTTCAAATATCTTTTTACAATAATGTTAATCAATACTACATGTGGATAGACAATAAATATTACGAATGGGTATGTTCTGAAATCATTTATGAAAATAAAACCATTGGTCATATATTGCTCATTAAATCTGAAAAATATATTTCTTCTGATGTTTATCTTTTATTGTCTCATTGTACTCATTTAGTCACAATGGAAACAAGAATCCAAAGGGATGTTAGAAAAATACAGAGAAAATATGATAGTGAATTTATCAGGAAAATAATTTCTAAAGTTTTAGATATAGAAGAATTTAGGAAAGAAGCATGTATTTTAGGTTATGAGTTGTATTGTGAAGGCATGATAGTATTGTTTAGCAATATTGATGATTTAATTTATGAAAAAATTAATAAAGCTTTGTTTATGGATAGTACCTTTTCAGGATTTTTAAAAGAAGATTTAGTCTTAGCATATATGAAGTATAGTCCAAACTTATTTGAAAAAATAAATGAGATTGGCGAGAAATTTAAGAATATAAAAATATCTGTAGGCTCTGTAACTTATTACGATAAAATTTATCAAAGTTATGAAGAAGCTATGTGTGCATTAGAGCTTGGACATGTTATTAATAAAAATCAAAATGTATTTTATTTCATGCAACTTGGATTTTATAGGTTTTTCAAATCAAAAAAAATAGCTGAAGAGAGTGCAAAATATTATGAGGAATATTTGAACCCTTTAAAAGGCCTTGGCAAGGAAAATTATAAAACAATGTTAGATACTTTAGATGCTTTTATTAAAAATAGTTATGCTTATAGAGAAACTGCTAAACAGTTGTTTGTACACCCTAATACTGTAAGGTACAGAATTGCTTTCATTGAAAAGCAGTGCAATATAAATTTTAAAAATGCTGAAGATAGGTTAAATATGGAAATTGCTCTTAAAATATTGCCTCTTATTGGGTCTTTTTAATATTTATCATATGAAAATTAAATTTAAAGGAGTATGAAAATGAAAACAAGGATTATTATTGTTGGTGGATTTTTAGGAGCAGGAAAGACAACTTTGATTATGAATGCTCTTAAACATTTAGATGAAAAGAGAGAAATGATAGGGGTTATTACAAATGACCAAGCTTCAGAGTTGGTAGATACAAGGTTTTTAAAATATATTAATGATAATGTTCTTGAAGTTAGTGGTAGTTGTTTTTGTTGCAACTTTAAAGGTTTTAGCGAAGCAATTGAAAGCATTAGAAAAGATAAGCGCATAAATACAATCATAGCAGAGCCAGTGGGAAGCTGTACAGATCTTTCTGCTACAATATTTCAGCCACTAAAGGATCATTTTGGAAATGAATTAGATATAGCTCCTCTTTCAGTATTGGTAAGCCCAAGTAAATTAAGAGATATTTTAGATAATAGGGAATCAAAGCTTCATACCAGTGCATTATATATAATTGAAAAGCAAATGGAAGAAGCAGATTTTATTGTAATAAATAAATCAGATTTATTAAAAGAAGAAGAATTAAAAGAGCTAAAAAGCCGTGCGGAAGAAAAATGGCCTCTTGCAAATATTATTAACATAAGTGCAAAAACTGGAGAAGGGGTTAAGGAATGGTTACAATATATTACAAATTGTAGCAGTGGAGGAACTCATTTAGCTAAGGTTGATTATGACATATATGCAAAAGGAGAAGCTGTTTTAGGATGGCTTAATGCAGCTATGGATCTAAAGGGAGATAAAGTTAATTGGGATGGTTTTTCTGAAAAATTAATGGATGAAATTTTGACTAAAGTTAAGAGCAAAAATTCTGAAATAGGACATATTAAATTGATAATAAATACAGATGATGATAAGTATGTTATTAGCAATTTAACGGGATTAGATGAAAAAGTTGATGTAAGAAGTAGAGCAGGCTTTAGTGACAAGGCATTACTAACCTTTAACGCAAGGGTACAAATGACACCAGAAGAACTTGAGAGTATATTTAAAAAGAGCATATCTTATGCATGTGGAAAAGACATTGCTGTGAGCAATATAGCTTTAAAAAGTTTAAGTCCAGGAAGGCCTAACCCAACCTATTGTTATGATTATGTGGTGAGATAAAAATTAAATTAATAAGGGCTGTTGCAAACTCAGGGGTTGCAACAGCCCTTTTGTCGTTATTAATCGTTATAAAAGGTAAAATAGAATAAAAATATTAAATAAAAGCATAATAAAATTGATATAAATAGATAAAAAATGCTATAAAATATCAAAAATTAGATAAATTGGAGGTTAAAAGATGAATATCAAAAAAGCAATAAAATCCTATCAAAGCGATTTTGAAAAGGTGAATTTTTTTAAAGCGCTAAAAACATATCAAAATATAGAAAAACCACTGAGGATTGAATGGATCATGCTTTTCTCAATAATTACCATATTATTGCTTTCGTATCTTTATTGGGATATCGTAATTACAACCCGCCATGGTATAAATTTATGGAACTCTTTATTAAATGGCAGATTGACAAATTTTTATTTAGATAACGTTAATCCTGTTATATCCAAATTTAATAGTTCTCATGCTGTATATCCATTTCCTGTTTATATGATATTTGCAATTTGGAATTTTCCATTGTGGATAATGGAAACATTTTTTAAATTTGACCCATTCTTGTCAACTTGGGCATTATTATATGCTAAATTAATATTATTGCCATTTTTATTAGGCTGCACATATATGGTATCAAAAATATGTAAGGCTTTATCGTTTTCTGAGAAAAATGAAAAATGGTGCATGTTTTATTTTGCATCTAGCAGCCTTATTTTTTACTCTTTATTAATAAAAGGTCAATATGATATTTTTTCTATGTTTTTCACATTAGTAGGCATATATTACTACATAAAAGGAAATATAAGAAGATTTATTGTGTATTTTTCTATAGCAATTGCGCTGAAATATTTTGCTTTGTTAGTTTTTATTCCTCTTGTTCTTTTATATGAAAAAAGGATATTAAAAATTATATTTTATTTTATATGTGGATTTAGTATTTGCTTATTTTTATCGCCAATTTTTGCAATGCCTGATGTATCTAAAAATAGTTTGTATAATTTTATTATTTTTATCTTTATAAATAATTTTCCTTTTATGGATAGACCTGTTCCTATTTTTATTGTAATTACTGTTATTTTGTGGATAGCATGTTATATTAAAAAACCTGTAGGTAAAATAGGAAATCTAACTATTTACATAGCATTTTTGTCAATGGCTATTTTCTTTTTATGCAGCAAGACTTACTTTTATTGGATTATATTGCTTAGCCCATATGTATGCATATTATGCTTTGCAAATAAGAAATACAGCAAAACAGCATTGCTCATTGAGATATTATTTTCTACAGCTTTTTCCTTAATTGACATTGTAAATTCACCTTTTATATCCCTAGGAACAATTAACGATGCTATTTTACCAAAGCTATTTGGCGAAGTAGGGGCTGATAAAATGGGAATGTATTTTGGAGGCTTTTTAAAGGATATACTAAAAAATGATAAAATATTTGTTTTATTATCGCCTATTTGTGCTGCCATATTTGCAGCAGGAATTATAATGTTTGCCGTCATCAATTTGCATACATTTATACCATTAAATAGTACAGAAGATGGCGTTTCTATTCCAATATATAAAGATATCATAGCAACAAGGCTTATAATAAATGTAATCATTTCTTCACTGCCAATTTTAGTTTATTTTATTAAAAAATGAGCAATGGAAACCCATTGCTCTAAATTAAACTTCAATAGTTATTTTTTCAAAATCACTTTCATTAACATACTCGCCTTTAAAATACTTTAAATACTTATTCATAAATTCATATGGCAAACTTAAGTAAAGCTTAATAAATTCTATCTCAAGGTTAAATATGTTAGGTTTTATCTTTTCTATAAAATCATCTAAATCCCAATTAAATCTCTTTATGATTTTTAAGAAACTTATGACTCTTAGTTCGTTTTTTGGGGTAGAAAAATCTACAAAATATACTTCATTGTTGCTATAAGAAAAATACATATTTTCAATATCAAAATATTGTATATTTTTAGGGTAACTATTAACGGTTAACTCTGTATAAATATTATCGATTTTTTCGAAATAGCTATTTGTAATTTCATGCATTTTGTAATAGTTTCTTATATATAATTCCTCAATATTGTTTTTAAAAATTTTATTTGATATTTCAAAATATTTATCTTCTAGGAATAACTTGTTTTTGTAAAAATTATACATAAAATTGTCATCTTTTAAGAATTCCATAGAAGCTTTATTGCATACTTTGAAATATTTTTTAAATGTACTTATTAATTCTCTTTTGTGTATCTCATCATTAATGTTGAGTTTAGTTCCATTTGGAAAAGAAAGCAAATAAAAATTATTATATGAAATTTTTCCATTAATGGTCTTTATAAGGTCACATGTATTACAGAAAACCTCTTTAAGTATATCAAAATATTTAATGTACCTCTCTGATTCCTTTGGATCTTCATTTGATGATTTTAAAAAGTAGTTATTTCCTTCAGTGTCCATTAAGAAAAAGCCATTCCTATAAGGGTAAAACTCACTAATGGATATATTCCATACCTGAAAGAAATAATCAGTAAAGTTTAATTTAAAAATATTCATATAAAGACTCACCATCTAAAAGCAAAGCATTCTTAAATTTATCTATATGAGCGTTTTGAGTATAATATGCTGGATTTTCAAAATATCTTAATGTATATTTTATATATTTTGAAGGATAGCATAACATCGTCAATATAAACTTTTTGCTAATAGATGATAAACCTTTTAAAGTGCAAAAATATTCAACATATTCAATTAATTCTTGGTTTGAAATTCTCTTTTTAATTTTATTTAAAAATTGAATTATATCCATTTCAACCATATTGTAGCCTATGGCTTTTAAATCTCTAATTTTAATTTTCTCTTCAAACCTTAAATTGTCATAGAATGTTTTACAAAGTGCAATTTCTTTATTTGTCATGGATCTTTTTATAAGCAATTTATACTTAATTGATTTTAGATCTTCACTGCATGAATTTGCCCGCTTAATATATTCATTTCCAAATTCTAAAATAAGGCTTTCATATTGATTTTGGGGTCCTTTTTCTAATAATTTATTATAACATTTCTTAAATGATTTTAAGTTTTTAAATAGATGTTCAGGTTTTTTCCACACAAAACTTTTAAATGAATAAAAATCTTTTGGTTCATAATTATTTAGTATATCTTGAACTTTGATTATTAAGTGTATGTGATTTCTAATTTCTTTGTCAGAGTAGCCATATTTATTTGGCTCTGAAAAATTTTTAACTACTATAATCCCATTGGATTCTAGGTAGTTAACAAAATCCATCTATAGACCATCCCCTTTAATAAGCATATTGATAAATTCATTTTTATCGTCTAAATCATCTAAAAATCTAGTTAGCCTTTTTATAAATACTTCTTCCTTCCACGCTTGTTTTTCATAAAAATATTGCAATCCAACTTGCCAAAACTGTTGAGGAAAAGCCATAAAATTGCACATCACAACTAATTCATTATAATTTATTTTAATAACTCTTGAGTAAATTTTGATTATCTCATAGGCCTTAGAAACATCCCAATATCCATATTTCATGCTTCTAAGGATAAGACTTGATAAATCGTGCAGATGGGTATCTAATATGCAGTAATCAAAATCAATTGTATATACTTTTTCATCATTGATTAAGATATTATGATTGGCATAATCGTGGTGGCAGAATTCTCTGAAATTAACATGCTCTTTCATTATATTTATATATTCCGAAGCTATTAAATTATCACAAGATTTTTTGCCAATATTAATAGCTTTATCAACATTTTCTAAATAAATTTTTTCGAATTCAGATTTATTGTCTTTTTTAAGCGCTAATTCTTTAAATCTTTTAAGCTGTTCAACTTTATTTAAAAAATTAGGTATCCATTTAAACCAATTATTTATATTAGAAACAAAATCATATTCAGAATTAAAACCTCTGCTTTTTAGATGGATATTAGATAGATTTTCAGTAGCCATTTTAAGATCAATTGGGTTAAAATAATTGCATAATCTGCCATTTAAAAATTTTGTTAAATATGCATTTTTACCATCAAAAGATATATATTCATTACCATCTTTTGATTTAATTAATTTAGGAATATTATTAAATCCGCTTTTATTTAAATGTTTAAAAGCTTCTAGAATAAAAAGGAATCTATCTTGAGTTTCACCTACTGTTTTTAAGATAAAAAATTTATCGCCATCAAATATTTTATATATATTTTTGATTTTCTCAATACTTTTAGAGATTATGCCATATTTCTCAAATAGGATATTTTCTAAATTCAAGTTATCCTCCAAAGTAATTCTTTTACTATATTCATATGCAAGCTTAAACTAAAAATAGCGTTTATTACCATACAAATTTTAAATAAAAAAGTTTTATTTAAAATTTAGTAATATATAAATACTAAATAATCTATAAATATCTTAAGAATATTATTAGGAGATCCAAAATGAAAATTGCTTTTGATGGGCGAGGTATAAATTGGTATTCTGGTACAGGAATTGGAACTTATAGCTTAAACGTTTTAACAAACATATTGAAAATGGATAAAGAAAATAGCTACCACATATTTTGGTGTGGTGGAAACTTTGAAAAATTAAGTTATCACAATACAAGCTTTATACTCAGCTCAAAGAAACAGCATAAATTTTTTGAAAACTTTTATTTTCCACAATATATTAATACTAACTTTTTAGATGTATATCATTTACCTCAAAATGGGCTTGGACTTAGTGAAAATATTTTAGCTTATAAAGTCATAACTCTGCATGATATAATTCCATACACCATGCCCGATACAGTTGGAAAAGGTTATTTAAGCAAATTTATTGAAAATATACCTAAAATTATTAAAAATGCAGACGCTATAATAACAGTATCTGAATTTTCTAAAAAAGATATTTGTAGATTTTTCCCATATTCTCAAGATAAAATACATGTAATTCCTCTTGCTGCAAATAGTAATTTTAAAAAGCATAGAAAAGATTATTGCAAAGCATATCTTTCAGAAATGTTTGGTATTAATAAAGATTTTATATTATATATTGGTGGTTTTAGTCCAAGAAAAAATGTTCCAATATTAATTGAAGCCTTTTCAAAAATAAAAAAGGATTTCAAAAATCCTCACAATTTAGTTATTGTAGGATCCCATAAGGAACAAATATTTCAATTACAACAAATTGTGGACAAATATAATATGGAAGATGATGTTATTTTTACTGGATTTGTTTCTGATGATGAGCTTCCTTTATTCTATAGTGCATGTGATTTATTTGTATATCCTTCACTTTATGAAGGATTTGGACTTCCAGTACTTGAAGCTATGAGCTGTGGAGCGCCTGTTATTACGACAAATTGTACATCAATACCTGAAGTTTCCGGAGATGCAACTATTTATGTTGATGGATGTGATGTATTAGAATTATCCAACGAAATTATAAATTTAATAAATAATAATGCAAAAAAAATACTTTATTCTAAAAAATCCGTAGAGAGATCTTTATTATTTAGTTGGGAAAAAACAGCGCAAAAAACTATGGAGGTTTATAACTTAAGCAAGAACAAATAAGACTTTTGATTTTTCAAAAGTTCTTTTTGTGAAAATTTTTTTCATTTTTTATTTTATATTGAAAATAATTTTTATACGGAATATAATTATTTTAAAGGTTTTCATTGCGATAACATAAAGAGGGAAATATGGATGGTATTTTTTACAAAATTGATCAACAAAAAGATAATTTATCAAATTCATTTAAACAAATTGCAAATTTAATACTAGAGGACCCAGACAAAATAATTTGGTCAACAATAGAGGAGTTTGCTAAAGCTTGCGATGTCAGCAATGCAACTATAACTAGGTTTTGTCAGCATTTTGGATTTGGAGGATTTAAAGAGCTTAAAACCAAATTAACTCAAGAGTTTTCAATTCAAAATAGCACAACAGCTTTTGAACCAGAATCAAAAGAATTTAAAGAAGATATTATGGGTAATTTGCTTAAAAGGAATATTGCAGCGCTTATGGATACTGAAAAAATTCTTTCAAAGGAAAAGGTGTTAAAAGCTGCAAAATTAATAAACGATTCACAAAAGATAATGTGCGCTGGAATAGGAGCTAGCGATTTAGTAGCTCAGGATTTAATGCATAAACTTCTAAGAATTCAAAAAACAGCATTTGTGTATAATGATAATGATTTGAGAAAGGTTGCTTTATCCCAATTTAAAGAAAGTGATTTATTAATTGCTATTTCCTATTCAGGCAAAAAAAGAGAAATACTTGAGCTTGTTAAACAAGCTAAGGAGCAAAATGTGCCTATAATTTCTATAACAAGAGTTGGAAAGACTGAAGTTGGAATTTTAAGTACAGTTAATATTGAAGTTGCAGCATTTGAAAATGATTTTAGATCAAGCGCTTTAAGTTCAAGAATTGTCCAATTATATGCAGCTGATGTGCTTTTTTATACATTTCAACTTAATTTCCAAGATGAGCCTATGATTAAACTGAGAAATACTTATGATATTATTCGGAAATAGGGGATGATAATATGATGTTTTCAATTTATCCAACGGACAGCATGGATGTTAGAAAAAAAATAATAGATTTAGCAATAAGAAAGGGAATTAATGCTTTCTTTGTGTCACTTCATATACTTGAAAGCGACGATTTAAATGAATTTTTAAATTATTTACAAAAGCTATTTTTAGAGCATAATTTTAAATTTCATGCAGATATTTCACCTAGAACTTTAGAATTATTAAACCTTAACATTGATGAATTATATAAAATAAAAAAATATGGAATTGTAGGTTTGAGAATTGATTTTGGCTTTAACATTGAAGAAATAAAAAAAATAGCAAATGAGGATTTTATTATATCTTTAAATGCAAGTACCATTACCAGAAATGAAATGGAAGAATTAAAAAATATTGATTTTATTGGATGGCATAATTTTTACCCAAGACCTGAAACAGGTCTTAATAGTGAGTATTTTAAAAGACAAAATTCTTTATTAAGAGAAAATAATGTAAAGCTTTATTCTTTCATTCCTGGAAGTGTTTTTTTAAGGTCGCCTCTTTATGAAAAGCTGCCTACTGTTGAGAGTCATAGATATAGAAATCCATATGTGAATTATTTAGACTTAAAGAAAAATTTTAAAATTGATAATATAGTGTTATCTGAAGGGTTAATTGATGAATTTGACTTAGATAACATTATAAATTATGAGAACAATCAGATAATTACTATTCCAATTGAAATGAATATTGAAGATTTAGTTCCTGTTATTTGTGATAGATGTTTTAAAATAAGAATTGAAGAAACAGATGCATCATGGAGAGTTGAAAACACTAGAGGTTTTGATAAATATATAAAGAAGCATATTAATTCTGATAAAAGAGTTAAAGGTTCAATTCAAATGGATAATCTATCATATAAAAGGTATGCAGGAGAAGTTCATATAATGAAAATGGATTTAAAACAAGATGATAGGGTAATGAAAATAGGATCAATCAAGGAAGAATATTTAGATATAGTGAATTATTTAGGCGGAGCTCCAATTATTATATTTAAAAGAATTAAGGAGGTTAAGTAATGGATTATAAAAATTTCTCGAAAAATGTATTGCCGCTTCTAGGAGGAAAAGATAATATTTTAGGCTTTACAAATTGCATGACTCGCTTTCGTGTTGAAGTAAAGGATACAAATTTAGTTGATATAAATAAAATTAAAGCTTTAGACGGAGTTATGGGAGTTGTAAAAGGTAAACAAGTTCAAATTGTTTTAGGACCTGGACATGCTGTTCGTGCAAATACTGCTTTTGAAGAATATACTGGAATGAAATCCACAGAATATAAAGAAGATGATGATGAAATAAAAGATGTTGCAGGTGAGATGAAAGAAAAGGTAAAATCGAAGCAAACTACTATATTTCAAACAGGATTAAGGCATATTGGAAACATCTTTATTCCATTAATACCTGGTTTTGTTGGATGTGGTCTCATATTAGCCATTGCAAATATTATTAAGACAGCAGATAGCAACGTAACAAAAAATCCATGGTTTTTATTGTTTGCAGCAGCAGGGGGTCTTTTAGGTGGTATGCTTCAAATTTTAGTAGGATACAATGCAGGAAAAGAATATGGTGGTTCCCCTGTATTAGGTGCAATTGCTGGGGCGTTAATTTATGCACCTGCACTAGCTGGAATAGCTAAAACAGATACTACTGCTGCAATGCCACTCACTATTCCTTTTTTCAATATAAATTTAACACCTGCCTTAGGTGGTGTTTTAGGAGTTATATTAGCTGCCTATGTTTTTGCAAAAATTGAAAAGGCCATTCGCAAAATTATACCTGCAGCATTGGATTTGTTTTTAGTACCATTTATTACTATAATAATTGGTGGAATCATAACGCTTTTTATAATCATGCCAATAGCTGCTTGGATAATGAAAGGAATAACTTATTTACTTGTGGATATTGCATTAAAACAAGGTGGAATTGTCGGTGGATTCATTCTTTCAGCTACATTTTTACCACTTGTAATGCTCGGTATACATCAAGGATTAACGCCTATTCATGCGCAATTAATAAAAGATACCGGCTATACTGTTCTTCTTCCAATACTTGCAATGGCTGGAGCAGGTCAAGTAGGATCTTCTATTGCAGTTTATGTTAAAACAAAGAATAAAAATTTAAAGAAAATTATAAGCAATGGTTTGCCTATAGGGTTCTTGGGAGTAGGGGAGCCTCTTATATATGGTGTATCACTTCCATTATTTTATCCATTTATAACAGCTTGTCTTGGAGCAGGTTTTGGTGGAGCAGTTATAGCATTTGCCACTAAATATATAAAAGATGTTGGTGCTATTACTATTGGACCTTCAGGGGCAGTCCTTATACCATTAATAGCAAATGGAATGTGGTTTTGGTATGTCCTTGGTCTTGTAGTGTCATATGTGGCAGGATTTATTTTAACGTATTTATTTGGTTTTAAAGAAAGCATGACTGAAAAGTTAAAATAAAAATAAAAGGAAAAGGAAATAAATAATGATTGAAAATTTAACAACTGAAAAGAGAAATGTCAATTCAGAAAATTTGGACTTAATGAATTCATTGGAGCTTGTTACAGTTATGAACAATGAAGATAAGAAAGTAGCTATTGCTATTGAAAAAATTTTGCCAGATATTGCGCTCGCTATAGAAATAGTCAGCAATAAGATTAAAACTGGTGGAAGGCTTATTTATATTGGAGCAGGTACTAGTGGAAGGTTAGGTATACTTGATGCTGTAGAATGTGTTCCCACTTTTGGAGTGGATTCTTCTGAAATACTTGGCATTATTGCAGGCGGCGAAGAAGCATTTATACATTCTGTTGAAGGCGCTGAAGACTCTTATGAATTTGCAATAAATGATTTAAAAAAGATAAATTTAAACAGTAAAGATGTTTTAATAGGAATTGCAGCCAGTGGTAGGACACCTTATGTAATTTCCGCAATTCAATATGGGAATAAAGTAAATGCTTCAACTATATCAATTGCATGCAATAAAAATTCTGAAATTAGCAAACACTCAAATATTAGCATAGAAGTTGATGTAGGTGCAGAGATATTAACTGGGTCTACAAGGTTAAAAGCAGGTTCTGCTCAAAAGATGATTTTAAATATGATATCCACAGGTTCTATGGTGAAATGTGGAAAAGTATATGGCAATTTGATGGTTGATGTTAAGACTACAAATGAAAAATTAGTAGATAGGTGCAATAGAATTGTAATGAGTGCAACAGGAGTTGATAGAGAAACAGCTAATCTTTATTTAGAAAAATCTAAATATAATGCTAAGATAGCCATGACAATGATTTTGGGAGATTATAGCTATGATGAAGCAGTAGAAAAATTAAATAATTCAGATGGTTTTGTTAGAAAAGCCATTGAAAAAGGTTAATTAAAAGAGAAGGTGATCTTCTCTTTTAATTATTTTTTAGTTTTAATGCTATAAATCTCTTTTACAGCAATCATATCAACACGTAAATTAAGCAAATTTTCGCAAACTATATCGCCGATTTTAACAGGAGTTCCAACATTTAATCCTCTAAGCGCTTTAGAGCATTCTATCCATAAGCCTTTGTCAATAGGCTTTGTAGATCTTATAGGAACTACATTTTGGTTGCCACTTTTTACTTTTACATAAGTTGTGAAGAATTCTTCGTCGTTAAACAAGCTCATGATTTGTCCCCCTTATAAAACTCCTTAATTCGCCCATTTACAATAAAAGAGTTTTTTGATTCTCTTATAATTTCTGAAAGCTTTTTATTTGCTTCTCTTGCAAGTATATTGGTAACAGCTTGAAAACAAGAAGAGCCGTTGCACAAACCTAAAGTAACTCCAGTTCTCCTTTTTATACCTTCTATGGTTCTAGCTCCAAGTGGCCTTCTAATGGAATCTATAATTTCTCCTAAAGTAATTTTTTCACAGGAGCATATAATTTTACCAAAATTAGAGTCAAGTTTAATTAATGCATTTATTTCCTCATCAGTCATAGTTTTGATGTTGAAAACTTCTCTGCGCTTATCTATATAATCATTTCGAAGCTGGCAATTAAATCGCTTTATTATTAAGTTTTTAATATTAACAGCAAGAGCAGGAGCTATTGTTATAGATGCATAGCTTTTTCCAGCTACTTTAATGTAACCATAATCTATATTGTTACTATCTATAAGCAAATCGTTTTTATAATACTCCCAAGTATAAATATTCTCAATGTCTTCTTCCTTAATATTTTTTAAAAGTGAAAAACAAATTTTTAAAATTTCATCAGTATCCATTTTTAACATGCTTTTAATGCATATTTTAGTATTTCCCTGTAGGGTTTTATAAGCATAAATTCGCATATCAGTATAAAATTTAAATATAACTTTATCAGTTCCTAAGTTAAAACTTCTTTTAGTATAGACATAGTAACTATTTGCATTTTTAGCTTCTTCTTTTTTAACATCCCACTTAAAAAATAAATTTTTAACAGTATTTATAATAATAGGTGCAGTGTATTTGCTTTTACTAGTTTTAATTTCAAATTTTTTATCAACTTTTCTTATGGTTTCTACAATTTCTCCAAATTTAAATTCAACACCGCCATTGTAAAATGCTATTTCAGCATAAGATAAAGTTAAATCATAAGGCCTTAAAATGGCAGTATTAAATGAATGAATGCCTTTTACAGAAGAAAAATTTAAAATTTTATCATATTCTTTAATTTCGTCTTTATTTAGTAAAGAGATATCCGATAAATTATTTAATTTTGATGTTTCATAAATATTATCTAAAAATTTTTCTTCATTTTCATCTGAAGCTAAAAATACAGATCCTACTTTTTTGTAGGGAACATTGAATTTTTTAGCTAAGGATTCCATCATATTGCTTCCTTGTTTAATTAGTTCATAGTTTATTTCATCATAATTTTCCATGCCAGAATAAATTATTGAGGAATTTGACGATGCAGCATTAACAGCTATATCATATTCTTTTTCAATAATAGCAATATTTAAATTATACTTGGATAATTCATAACCAATAGAGCAACCTATTAAACCACCACCAATTATTATTATATCGTATACCAAAAACATACCACCTCATAACTAGTTTAATATTATTATCTACAAAAATCCTATGAATATATTTTATCAAAATATATAAACTAAATCATTATGAAATGAATTTATTGTCCTTAATAATGAATAAAAACTTCAGCGCCATCTGGAACATTGTCATATAGCCACTTTGCATTTTCTACAGAAACTCTAATGCATCCATGTGATGCAGGAGATCCTAATTTATCTTCTTCTTTTTCAATGATATTTCCATTTTCATCTACAGGTATAGAATGTATTAAATAATCTCCAAAAAATTGCAAGTAGTATTTTGCACCTTCATTTAATAAGCTATTATAAAATTCTTCACCTCTTACTATTACTTTGAATTTTCCAAGAGGAGTTTCTGTATTTTGATTTCCAATAGTTCCAGTAGAGCATACAATGTCTTTAATTAATTCTGCATCTTTATATATTTTTATATTTTGATTTGTTAAGTTTACGTTGATCAAATAATTATTGGTATAATCCATAGTTTTTTTAAAGGAAGAGGATTTTTTAACATATCCAGCAATACCTGTGGATTCTTCACAATAAAGAAATTCTCCTAAATCTTTATAGACCACTAAGGGCTCATTTGAAGAAAGAGATTTTATGATTTTACTATCTCCATCTGGCTGGTCATAAAGATTTATGTTATTTGACGCTGTATATAATGTCTTTTTAAAGCAATCCTTTGAGCTATAAGCATATATATCCTCTTTAACTGATACAGATGCTGGAATTGAATGCTCTGGTATATTATCATCATTATTAGAATCTACTTTTTTATAAATTTTAGCATTAACTTCTTCTGTAGTAAAATAATTCACATATGTATAGACAGAAACAATGCAAGTGGTAACCATTAAAGCCACCAAAAGCATAATAAGAATTTTTATTTTCATATCATCACCTCATATGGAAATAATTAACATTTTAAAGATATTTATTCAAAATAATATTTAAGTTAAAATGATACTATATTATTAAAAAAGGAGAAAATTTGTGAAAAACTTAATTTATTTAGATGAATGGAGAATAATTCAAAAAAATATTGATAAAGAAAATAATAGAATTTATGAAAGTCTTATGAGTTTTGGAAACGGATATATGGGGATGAGGGGAAATTTTGAGGAAAATTACTCAGGAGATTCTCTCAGAGGTAGTTATATTGCAGGGGTTTATTATCCTGATAAAACTAGAGTTGGTTGGTGGAAAAATGGATATCCTGAATATTTTGCTAAGGTTCTTAATTCAACTAACATCATTGGCATTAAAATATTCATTGACCATGTGGAGCTTGATTTGGATAAATGCACTTTAAAGGATTTTCATAGAGAGTTGAATATGAAGGAAGGATATCTTAAAAGAAGCTTCATAGCTTCATTTGATGATAAAGACGTTAAATGCGAAATAATGAGATTTATAAGCATGGATGTTAAAGAAATGATGTGTATAAAATATAACATTACTCCTTTAAATTTTAATGTAAGTTTAGGCTTTGAAGCTTATTTAGATGGCAATGTTAAAAATGAAGATTCAAATTATGATGAATTGTTTTGGAATGAAATTAATAGAGGGTTTAATGAATGTGGAAGTGGTTTTTTAACTATGCAAACTAAAAAGCTAGATTTTCACATAACTTCTACTATGGATATAAAGCTATTTAAAGATAATATTGAAGAAAATATATTAATAGAAGATGTAAATACTTCAATGTATATTGCTAAAAAATCCAGAATTGATTTAAAAAGCAATGAAACTTTTAGCATTGAAAAATATGTTTCTGTAGTATCAAATAGATACTTTAAAAGTGAAGATCTTGTTTTGAAAGGCAATGAAATATTAAATGCATCAATTAATTGTGGATTTAATAATTTATATGAAAATCATAAAAAAAGATGGGATAAAATTTGGGAAGATAGCGATATTAAAGTAGAAGGAGATATTAAAGCTCAGCAAGGAATTAGATATAATATATTTCAGTTAAATTGTACATATACGGGAGAGGATGAGAGGTTAAACATTGGCCCAAAAGGTTTTTCGGGAGAAAAATATGGTGGAGCTACATATTGGGATACTGAAGCTTATTGCATAAATTTTTATTTAAGCACAGCTTGTGAAAAGGTGGCAAAGCAGCTTTTATTATATAGGTACAACCAATTAAATTATGCTAAAGAAAATGCAAAAAAGCTTGGCTTAAAAGGCGCTCTTTATCCTATGGTTACAATGAATGGAGAAGAATGCCATAATGAATGGGAGATAACTTTTGAAGAAATACACAGAAATGGCGCTATTGCTTATGCAATATATAATTATGTAAGATATACTGGTGATGAGGATTATTTAATTAATTATGGGTTAGATGTATTGGTTGAAATAGCAAGATTTTGGGCATCTAGGGTATCCTTTAGCAAGCGAAAAGGGAAGTATGTAATATTAGGTGTAACTGGCCCTAATGAATATGAAAATAATGTAAATAATAACTGGTACACAAACAAATTAGCTTCATGGTGCTTAAAATATACATTGGATTTATTAAAACAACATGAATATATAAAGTCAAAGCTTAATATTTCAAGTGAGGAATTGCAAGCGTGGGAGCAAATATCAAAAAATATCTATTTCCCTATAATTGAAGAAATTGGAATCTTTGAGCAACAAGATGGTTTTATGGATAAAGAGATAATTCCAGCATCTAAGATACCTAAAGAAGATTTGCCAATAAATCAAAATTGGAGCTGGGATAGAATACTAAGAAGCTGTTTTATAAAGCAAGCAGATGTGCTTCAAGGTATGTATTTTTTTAGCCATGAATACTCTGTTTTAGAAAAGAAAAAGCATTTTGATTTTTATGAGCCTCTTACGGTGCATGAAAGTTCATTAAGCCCATGTGTTCATTGTATACTTGCTGCAGAAATTTCTTATAAAGAAAAAGCTTATGAAATGTATTTAAGGACTTCAAGGCTTGATTTAGATGATTATAACAATGATACAAAAGATGGCTTACATATTACAAGCATGGCAGGTACTTGGATGAGCTTTGTTCATGGGTTTGGAGGTCTTAGGGTGAAAGAAGGTACATTGAGTTTTTCTCCAATTTTACCTTCAAATTGGAAAAGTTACTCCTTTAGAATAATGTTTAGAAATAGATTGATTAATTTGTCTATAGATAAAAATAACATTGAAATTAAATTAATAAGCGGTAATAATTTAAAGATTAAAATTTTTCAAAATGAATATATTCTAGAGGATAAGATAAATCACTATAGCGCTTAAGCCCATTAGGTTTAAGCGCTACAATATAAATATAATAAAATCAATAGTCATTCCAAATAAAATTATTCCAATGGATACAGAAAAAATTACATAAACAGGTGTTAATATTTTAAAATGCCTTCTCCATCCTTCAATATCTGAAAACTTACTATTAGCTCCACGTGATAGAAAGAAACCTGCAGTGCAAAATAATGCTAAAGATCCAATAAATAAAAGTAAGCTTCTTACAATATTTAATGCATTAGTGATTTTTCCTAAATAAAATATTAATGCAAAAATAAACACTAAAATACCTAGGGAACCGCCAAAAATAACACCTATTAGAATAGATTTAATAGTTTCATAAATAATAAGCTTTAATCTACTCATATAAAAAACAAGCAACAAAATGATGTGGTATAACTTCCTTTAACCTTGGCGTTTCTTTATTGCAAATTTCTTTAACAAACCTGCAACGACCTTTAAACCGGCATCCCTCTGGTGGATTTATTGGGCTAGGAATTTCCCCAGTTAATCTAATCCTCTCTCTTGCACGAGTGGCGTCAGGGTCAGCTATCGGTATAGATGATAACAAAGCTTTAGTATAAGGGTGAAATGGGTTATCATAAAGCTCATTTGAAGATGTCATTTCAACTATATTCCCTAAATACATAACAGCCACATTATTTGAAATATGCTTAACCATAGATAGATCATGAGCAATAAACAAATAAGTTAAACCTAAATTTTGTTGAAGATCCATAAGCAGATTGACAATCTGAGCTTGAATTGATACATCTAAAGCTGATATTGGTTCATCACAAACTATAAATTTTGGTTCAACTGCAAGAGCTCTTGCAATGCCTATTCTCTGCCTTTGACCTCCAGAGAATTCATGGACAAATCTATTTCCATGTTCCTTGTTAAGCCCTACAATATGAAGCAAATGGTTAACTTTCTCTAGCCTTTCTTTAGAATTTGATGCTAAATTATGGATGTCAATTCCTTCAGCTATTATATCAGAAACAGTCATTCTAGGGTCTAAAGACGCATAAGGATCTTGGAAAATATATTGAGCATTTTTTGAGTACTCTAATTTTTCTTTATCGTTTAAACTAGATATGTTCTTACCATTAAAAAGTATCTCTCCATCTGTTTTCTTATAAATACCAATACAAGTCCTTCCGCAGGTTGTTTTACCGCATCCAGATTCTCCAACCATGCCAAGGGTACTTCCTTCGTTAATGGTAAAGGAAACATCATCTACTGCTTTTAATATTAAATTTTTCCCTACATTGAAATATTTTTTTAAGTTTTTTACTTCAACTAAGGGTTTTTCAATTTTATTGCTCAATTTTAAAATCTCCCTTCAAAAAAGGTATATCATCATTTTCAGCAAGCTCATGTTGCAACCAACATTTTACTTGATGGCTGTTATTAATGTTAGTATCTTCTGGCTCTTCATCTATGCAAATAGGCATGCAATATTTGCATCTAGTATAAAATGGACATCCCTTAGGCGGTGCAAAGAGATCTGGTGGAGTTCCTTCAATTGATATAAGCCTATTTCTTGATTTATCGTTTAATTTTGGTGCAGCATTTAAAAGAGCCCATGTATAAGGATGCTTCGGTGAATAGAATATATCTCTGCTTGTGCCTCTTTCAATGATTTTTCCTGAGTACATAACTAGAATCCTATCTGCAATATCTGCAACCACTCCTAAATCATGAGTTATCATAATAACAGCTGCATTATTTTTTTTCTGAAGCTCTTTTATTAAATCTAATATCTGCGCTTGTATGGTTACATCTAATGCAGTAGTTGGTTCATCTGCAATTAAAATGCTAGGATTGCATGCAAGCGCTATTGCTATCATAACTCTTTGCCTCATTCCACCAGAAAGCTCATGTGGATATTGATTTATTCTCTTTTCTGGATTTGCAATTCCTACAACTTTAAGCATTTTTGTAGCTTCATTCATAGCTTCGGTTTTTTTAAGGTGTTGATGAATAATTATATTTTCAGCTATTTGATTGCCTATAGTCATTGTTGGATTTAAAGATGCAAGGGCATCTTGGAATATTATAGAGGCTTCTGCACCTCTATAATTTTTCCATTCTTTGGAAGAAAAATCGAATATATTCTTATTTTTATATAAGATTTTACTGTCTTTTTTTATTTCTCCAGGAGGGGTTTGAATAAGACCTAAGATAGCCTTTGAAGTTACAGACTTACCACATCCTGATTCTCCTACAATTGCAACTGTCTCACCTTTATATAAATCAAATGAAACACCTCTGACAGATTGAACTTCACCTGCATATGTGTGATATGATACTCTTAAGTTTTTAATCTCTAATAATTTTTCCATAATTTCCTCCTATTGGCGAAGCCTTGGGTCTAAAGCATCTCTTAATCCATCACCTAATAGATTAAATGCTAAAACTATAATACACAATATAAGTGCTGGAAAGAACAATTGGTAAGGATGAAATTCCATAGATTGTTGTCCTGTAGAAATTAAAACTCCAAGACTGGTATCAGGAGGTTGTAATCCTATTCCTAAAAAGCTAAGTCCAGATTCAGTGAAAATATAATTTGGAATGCTTGATGCAGTGTTTAAAATTAAAACTCCAAGAGCATTAGGAATTAAATGCTTTATAATGGTTCTAAAGGGTTTAGAGCCTAAAATTTCAGCAGCCATTACAAATTCGGAATTTCTTAGTTGAAGTATAACTCCTCTCATGATTCTAGCAGTTAAACACCAAGTAGTTACGCTCATGGCAATTAAAAGAGCAAACATTCCATTTCCTAAAACAACC
This sequence comes from Clostridiaceae bacterium, assembly GCA_031549885.1. GTDB lineage: Bacteria > Bacillota > Clostridia > Clostridiales > Clostridiaceae > WQUF01. Next base: position 3,697 of record JAVBPD010000071.1, on the reverse strand, counting down.
ATAACTAGTATGGTGATTAAAAGGGAAGGAATTGAATTCATAACTTCAATTATACGCATTAGTAATTCATCTACCCACCCGCCAAAATAAGCCATAACACCACCATATAATGAACCAACTACCATTTGAATAGTTGTGCAAAGCAGAGCTACTGCTATGGATACTCTTGCGCTATACCAAACTCTAGAAAACAAATCTCTACCTAAATTATCTGTTCCAAACCAATATTTTGAAGAGGGTGGTAAATTTTTATCTACAGGGTTCATCTTTTGAAAGTCAATTCCTCTTATATATGGTCCAATTATAACCATGATTATCATTAAAATTATAGTGACTAAGGATATCATTGCCACTGGATTTTTTTTAAGTCTTCGCCATGCATCTTTCCAGTAAGTGATAGATGGGCGAACCAGCACATCGGAATTGAAATTTTCACATCCAATTCTCTTAAATTTATTTTTTTCATATGTCTTTTTAGCTTCCATGAAAATAGCACCACCTTAAGTTAATCCATGGATCCTAATCCTTGGATCCACATAGGTATATAAAATATCAGTTAAGAAAACAACTACTATATACATTGCAGCAATTATAACTGTTTCACCCATGACAATAGTTAAATCTCTGCCATTTATAGAATTAACATAATACATTCCAATCCCTGGAATGGCAAAAATCCTTTCTACAAAGAAAGAACCTGTTATACACATAGCTATACTCATAGGTAGATTAGTTATAATTGGAATAAATGAATTTCGTATTATATGTTTTTTTATCATTTGACCTGTACTAAGCCCCTTAGATTGCGCTGTTAAAATATAATCTTGATTAACAACATCGAGCATGGATGTCTTTAATAATCTAGCATATGATGCTACATAAAAGAAGCATCCAGTAAGAGTTGGCAGCACAGTATATTTAAATCCACCAAACCAAAGGTCCTTTGCTTTTGGCCAACCTATTACAGGAAATAAGTGGAGCCCACCTGCAAAAACTTTTTGAAGCAATAAACCAAAAATTAAGTTAGGTACAGAAATGAATAAAACACATATGATTACTATGATATAGTCAATAGCTGTTCCTCTTTTCATTGCTGCAATTACTCCAAGAATGAGCCCTATACTTGTTCCAAGTATTAGTTGTTGAAGACCAAGCCTTGCTGAAACTGGTAATTTATCGTGTATTATGCTCTGTACTGTTTGACCTGGGTATAAAATAGATTCGCCAAAATCACCAACTAAAAGTCCTTTCATAGTTATTAAATATCTTTCAAATAAAGGTTTATCAAGGCCATATTTTTTATATAGATTTATTCTAGTAGCTTCAGGCAATTTTTCAGCTCTTTCAGATAATGCATCTCCTGGTGCAGCTGCTAAAAGAAAAAATGTTGCAGTTGCAATTATATAAAGAGTTAAGATCATCTCAAAAAACCTTCTTACAACATATTTGGTCATAGTATCCTCCTTTTGAATATTTTAAAATAAGCCTGCAAATGCAGGCTTATTTTATTTTCCGGAAATATAAGCTCGACTGAAATCAACCTGAGGACCAAACATGAGAATGCTTAAATTTTTAACATAATTTTGTTCAAAATAAACATTATCATTATAATAAATAGGAGCTATACCAACATCTGTAACAGTAGCTTGTTTTTCTAATTCTTCATAAATTTCTGCTCTTTCATTTAAATCTGTTACTCCGTCTAATTTGCTAAATGCAGCATCATACTCAGGAGATGAATACCAACCGAAATATTTTATAAAGCCACCAGTAGAAAGCCAAATATCAGCAAATGTCATAGGGTCATTGTAATCACCATGCCAGCCCATTAATATTATATCAAATTCAGCATTATTTCTCTTGTCCCTAAAAGTTTTTGAATCATACTGTTGCAATTCTATCTTTATGCCAAGCTTATTTTGCCAGCTTTGTTGAAGATATTCAGCAGCTGATTTTTCAATTACTGAAGATGCTGCAGTTATATAAACAAGAGTTATATCGCTTAATTGTTTATCTACATTTAATTCTTTTAGACCTTCTTTAAAGAGCTCTTGAAGCTTTGCGCCATCTTTGTTATATTTTTCATATTCAGCCTTTAGAGGTTCATCATATAAGCTTCTAAATTCTTTATCTCCAATATCAATTCCATATGGATATAAACCATAGCCAGGGTAGTAACGGTTATAAATAGTTTTCACAAATTCATCTCTATCTATTGAAAGCGATAATGCCATTTTAATTTTAGTATTTTTCATAATACCTGAAAATCCACCAGTTTGATGGTTAAAAGCTATAAAAGACATAGATGGGTATTTACCCACTTTATATTGGATATCACCATTTTTAGACATATCTATCCATTTTTGCGAATAATCTTGATTTCCTTCAATTAAATCTGCTTGTTTTGATTCAAAGAGTTGAGCTTTAGTTGAAAATTCAGGAACAACATTTAAGTTAACAGTTTGAAGGTGAACATTTGCAGCATCCCAGTATGTGGAACTTTTTTCTAAAGTCATGCTGTTGTCTTTTATCCAGTCCTTTATTATAAAAGGTCCATTATAAGCATGGGCTTTAAAATCTGTTGCATATGTATCTCCACCTTTATCGATTAAATCTTTGCGAATAGGAAACATACAAGCAAATCCAATTTTCTTTTCAAATTGAGGTGTAGGTTTTCCAAGGGTGATTTCAAGAGTTCTATCATCTTTAGCTTTAATTCCAATATCCTGAGCGCTTGCTTCTTTATTATAAAATTTTTCAGCATTTAAAATATCAAAAGCATAAAAGGCATAAGAAAATGCTTTATCAGGATCAAGCAATCTTAGTATAGAATCAACATATTGCTGAGCAGTGACTTTAACTCCATCTGACCAGCTATGATCTCTTAATTTAAAAGTCCACACTAGACCATCAGGTGAAACATCATAGCTTTCAGCTCCAGCAGGCTCTATGACTTCTTTGCCATCTTTATCAACAAGTACACGCACTAACCCTTCAAAAACTTGAGTCATAATTTGAAATTCTGTTGCATTTCTTGCATCATTTACGTCAAGAGTAAGGGGGTCGTCGTAAAATAAATTTAAAGTTTGATCTGCATCTAATTTATCCTCACCGGATGAACTTTGAGTTGGTTGATTAGTCTGATTGTCGGCAGTTGTCTGATTTGAATCAGAGCTTGTATTAGTTGATTGTCCATTGCTGGAATTGCAACCTATTAATACTGTAGAGCTTACTACAATGCCAGTAATAATCAGACTAAGGATTTTTCTAAATTTCATATTTTCCTCCTTGAAAAAATAATAGTGTAAAAGTCCTGTAACAAATAATGGTTTGTTTTTTTAACCATTGACTCATGTTATAAGTATTATTATACACTACAGCAAAAAAATACTCAAAATAAATTAAGAAAGTTAACTACACCCTTAAAGAAGTATAGCTTAAAATATTCCTATTTTTTAAAAAAATTTTTAAGACAGGATTTAGATTTAATTTTATATTCGACAAAGGGGAAATTTTAAAAGAAAAGACACTGTTCTTTAAACAGACGTTTTTAGATATGGCAAATAACCCTGACATGTTTTTCTTTTTTTGAAAGGGTTTTATGAAAGAATGCTCTTATTTAGTTTTCATTTATTTTAAGCTTAGTAAATATTAATTTGAAAATATTATTTTTTAAAAAACTCTGCTACAGTTTTAG
>JAVBPD010000133.1:0-21681 GCA_031549885.1 Clostridiaceae bacterium | reverse complement strand
GTTGGTATTTTAATCTTGTGCCTTTCATATTGGATTTTTGATTTATCATCAGTTTTTACAAAATACATCTTTACATCTTGATCTTTTTTCTTTTTATATCTTGGAAACTTAGTTTTTTTATTAAAAAATCCTCTAAATGCTGCATCTGCATTCATTATGCTTTTTTTTACTGCTTTTGATGAAACTTCTTTTATCCATGACTTTTCAGGATTATTTGGAATGTAATCATTATTTAACCATTTTGAGAAATCATTACCAGAGATAAATTTATTAGATGTTTCATATGTTTTTTTGTTATGTGATATATAAAAATTGTATATGAATCTACACACTCCAATGGTCATATTGATTACTTTCTTTTGCTTGTTGCTAGGATCAATTTCTGTTTTGTATGCTCTATACATTTTTTTATTTCACTTCCATATTTTTATACTTTAAATACTTTATAATATATTTTTATGAATTATTCATAAGCTCCTTTATTTTAAATATAATAATCCTTCTTTAAAACCCTTAAACCAAAGCTTATTATCATGTATGCCGTCAAAAATTCTAAGAGCTGCTTTAATATTTTTATTAAATGATTTTCTACATAGTTCTTGATAAAGCAATACTGTTTGCATTTCCATATTATAAACATAGGCATTTTGGGATAATATTTTTTCTTCTTCCATGTAATTATAATCTTTGTCACCAGCTACTATAAAAAAAGAAAGCGGTAAAGGTTTATTGTTAAAAGATTTTAAGGCTGCAGGATAATTTTTCTCATCCCATATATCCTTACTAAAAGGTTCTCCAAAACTCCCTCTCAGCACAGCGCCGCTTGAAAAAGGTGGGTCATTGTGCTGAACAGCTGCGCTTAAAAGAATTACTTTAGAAAAATGCTCAGGATAAACTAAACTATATCTTAAAGCACCATACCCTCCCATGGAACAGCCTGTAATATAAGTGTTTTCTCTATTGTCTGTTATACCATATGTTTTCTGTACATAAGGCATAAATTTATTTATAAAGAAACTTTCTATTTCACCATATTTAGTAGAGTCCACCCAATAACTATTTCCTGTACCCAGTGAAACCCCTACTATAGGTTTGATTTCACCTTTACTTATCATTAAATCAAGAATCTCATAATATTCATGCCAAAACTCTTCATTAGAATTGCTACCATGAAGAAAATACATAACAGAACACTTATCTATATCTGCCTTTGGTAAATAAACAGAATAAGCCAAGCAGTTTTTATGAATTATTTTTCCTTGCATTTTACTATTAATATCTCCTTAGGCAAAATATTCCCACAAATAGTTAAACCATTTATATAAACATTTCTTTCATTCCATATTTCAACAATTGAATTCATATTTTCATTTACTAAATTTATAAGAGGTCCAATTACTTCTTCATCTCCATCGTTGTACAAAGAGTATATTTCTTCAACACCATCAGAAAAGTAATTACAATAAATAGTAAGCTGTAGCGTTTGAAGTAAGGGAGTAGCCTCCTTTCCAGAATAAATATTAGCATTTTCTTTTAAGGTTTTTTTCCACTTCTTAATTAAAGCTTTATGTTCATCTGAAAAAGGACACCATGCTCCAAAAACATCTTGCCAAATTACAAGACCACTTCCATTCCATATTGCTCGTTTAATAAATTTTTCCCTGCTTATCCCTACATGCCAACGTGAAATCATTGATGATCCATGTTCAGGTAAAATATACCTTGCAATATTTATTTCAAGCACACAATCTTTATTCCAAAATTGATCCCAAGAACCTGTTATAAGTTCTAAATTTTCAACTGTTCTTGGTTTCCCTTCTGTACAAAAAGCAAAACCTTTATTCACACTATCTGCAGCCCTGCGAAATCCAGAAGGTATAGAGGTCATAGTGTCAAAAAACATACCATTAACCTCAGTGTCCTGCAATAGTTTAACAAATTGCCCTAAGATCTCATCTTCTTGTGTATTTATATCCTGATCCCAAGGTTTAAAAGGAAGAAATACTTTTACTCCAAGGTTATTTGCCCTTAATGCAATATCTTTTATTCCCTTTCTTCCACCAGGAAAGTCGTCAAAGAAGTTCCACTGATTGCGCTGATCTATGCCAAGCCTTGGATACTCATGCCATAATAGCAAATTATCAAAGCCTCCAAACTCTTCACCTTCTTTTAAAATTTTGTCCATAGCAAATTCATTTTTCTCATAATCATATGCTTCTTTGCCAAACATAAAAGTAAAATGAGTTAGAATAGATTCACCATACCATTTTAATTCTGGTCTGTTATATAATGATAAATCAAGTTTTGAGCGTTCTTTTTCTTTAAACCATCGAAAAAATCCATTAAATCCTCCAGAAATCATAGAAACATCTAAAATAAATATATCAGTAAAAACATTTGAAGGCCTTATGATAATCTCATGATTCTTTAATTCTTCTAAAGACTTAATATTAAAGATCATATCTATGCCCCTGTTTTGATCCCAAGCTATCCAATTTTCATTAAACTGATTTTCAAAACTAATACTTATAACATCTTGAGTTTTAATATCTGTAATACAAAACGGCATAATAAAATATCTATGAGGCTGAATTATTTTAGAATCAAATGGAAAGTTATAACTTCTTTCACCTTCTCTTTTAGAAAATACATGAGATAAAAATGAAAGTTTAATTTTAATTTCCTCTTGTATTTCATAAGGCCAATTAACTGCCATCTGTATATATAATTTATATTTATCATTTTGACCTAAAACTGTTAATCGAACTTTAAAATATTGGAAACTTGCTGATTCAATATAAATATTTTCCCCATTTACTTTAGAATTGGTTTTTTCAATATTTTCAAATGAAGAATAGCCTATGGGTTTATCTTTATAGAAAATAGTGAATAACTCCACATTCTTCTCCAATTCAAATAATTCATAAATCAAAGATCGACCCTCCTAACACATCTAAACCCAACTGTTGCCATTCTATTTAAAGATTCATTTAAAAGCTGAACTTTTAAATGAAAATCATTGGGTTTAGGTCCTCCTTCAGCATGCCAAAAATGAGGTGCGGCATAATATGAGCCTCCTCGAATAAAAGTAAAAAGGTGATGACCATCATCAATAATTCCATTTACCCACTCATATGTATTACCGCACATATCAACACATCCAAATGGGCTTATATTTTCTTTATAAAAATCCACAGGTGTTGTTCCTATACCATTTCCATTGCAAAATAGAGGGTTAAGCTTATCACCCCATGGCCATTTCTGCCTTTTAGCACCTCCTGCTGCATATTGCCACTCTATATCTGTTGGTAGTCTTAAATTATAAAATTCACAATATGCAATTGCATCATATATACTTACCCATATTACTGGATGGTTATGTAATTCTTTAAGGCATTTTCCACCTTCCCAATGTTTTAAAAAATTTTCACATTGTTTAGGTTTATACCCACTTTCATTTAAAAATACTTCAAACTGTTTATTTGTTACAGGATATTTATCCATATAAAAATCTTTCACACAAGCTATAAATGGACCATGGTCATATTGGCAATCACCTTCCATAATTCTATGGTCTACTCTATAAATAAACTTACTTCCCTTAATTAAAACCTGGTCTAACCCCAAGCATATCCCTCCACAAAATTATTAACTTCTTCAAAATATGGTATAGAACTTTGAGCCCCTGCCTTTGTAACAGATATAGCCGCAGCAGCTTGAGCAAAATAAACTGCATCATCTATAGGTTTTCCTGATGCTATCATAAAAGCTAAAGCCCCTGAAAATGTATCTCCTGCTGCAGTGGTATCAATAACATTTACTTTAAAAGATTCCAAATGCTTATTTTCTTTTCCATTAAAATATGCAACTCCATTACTTCCTAATGTTATCACAGGAAACTTTACCCCTAAATTTCTTAAAAAATCTATTGAACTAAAAGCATCTTTTATTGTATTAATTTCAATATTAGTATAAAATGGAGCTTCTGTTTCATTTGGAGTGAAATAATCAATTCCATTTAAAATAGAAATATCTATATCTGTAGCTGGTGCTGGATTTAAAAAAATTGGAGTTTTCCCCTTACATATTTCTATAATTTTATAATTTGTCTCCATAGGTATTTCCATTTGAAGTAATATAGCATCAGAATTTAATAGATGGTTTTCATATTTGCAAATTATTTCTGGTAAAACCTTAGCATTGCTTCCTGCATCTAATATAATTGTATTATTTCCTTCAATTACAGTTATTACTGCAACTCCTGTAGTTGTTTCTAAGCTTTCTAAAAATTCTGTATAAACACCATTATTATTTAAGCTTTCCTTTAATGAATTTCCAAATATATCTCTGCCTACTCTTCCAAGAAGCCAAGTTTTTGAACCCATTTTAGCACAAGCCACAGCTTGATTTGCTCCCTTTCCTCCAGGTGATAAAAAAAATCCATCACCATGCAGAGTTTCTCCAAGCCTTGGTTGCCTCTTTGATTTAATAACCATATCCATATTAGCACTGCCTACAACTGTTATTTTCAAAATACCACCTCCTGTTTTTTATAATGATTTAAAATGAATATTACTTATAGCCATACGACCTAATGATAATGTGCTAAAGCCAAACATACCATATGAAAAACTATCATCAACATAGGTAAAAATTTCTTGCTTGTTAATAAAAAAAGAAATTTTATTCCTCTCACAACAAGCTTTAAATTCATATTCTCTATTTAATTCCCACTGAAAATTAAACTGTGCTAATTTTTTATATCCAAAATCATTTATGTATAATGAAACATTTCCTTTTCCATCAAATCCCATATGGTAACCCCTCATGGCACCTTGTGCTCTTAAGGCTATAAAATGAGTTTCCCCATTTAATGGAGTAACTGTGCAAGAAACTAAATAATCCTTTGCAAAATAATTTCCAGTATAGGTTTCAGAAGGCTCATAGGACATAAGCATCATCTTATCTTCATCAATATTCCATGCCCCATGGTTTGAAGCAAATGGTGTAACGCATCCAAAATTCATCATTTGTTTTGAAAAATCTATACTATAACTTGCTTTTCCAAAAATTCTAAAGTCATCTATAAATAACCTTCCTAAGCTTTTAAATTTACTTGGTGCATATCCTTCTAACAAGATTCCAATTTCATCAATAGATTCACCTTCTGAATCAGGAATTGTAAATTTAATTTCTGTCCATTCACCTTGTTTTGGTTGAATATAACCTTGCACAAGCTCTTTTTTGCTTTTTGCAAGCCTTACATAAGGTGCAACCCCTATTCTCTCATTACCAGTCCATTGATCTAAATAAACCTTCATAGAAACAGTTTCACCAGAATAAGCTTTAGGTGAAAAAACAGGGGAATAACGTTCATCGCTAAAATCTTCACGAGTGTAAAAAGGTTTGTAGAATATTTTGCAACTTTCACCTCTAGATATCCTGTCAAATAACACTTCAAGAGAACCATTACCACTAAAAGCTTTTTCATCAGAATGCTTTAATCTGCAAAAAAATGGATTTGATATCCTAAAATTATGGGTGGAGCCTTGCAGTTCAAAATCAAAATAAATCTCATCTTCCTTAAAGCTTTCTTTAATCCATGTAGGTACTCCTTCCTTCGCTAAATTATAACCTAATATTGCAATCTCTTTAGCATAGCTAGGTATATCTAAAATATTTAAATACCCTGATATACCAGAAAGCACAATAGAATCATTAATAGGTTTTAAATATGTATCTTTAATATCCAAAGCAGAATTCATAACTCCTAATACAGTTCCAACATTACCAGCATTACAATCTGTATCCCATCCGCACATTGTAGCAATTTCCACTGTACGATTAAAATCTCCTTTTCCATATAACATTGAAAGAATGCAAACTCCTGCATTAGGAATTATATGGCAGTTCCCTTTATATTTATCATAGCCCCAATCTCTTTCAAGCATTTTAAAACAACTACGAAAATCATAAGGATTTTCCTTATAAAAATTAATTACTGCTTGCGCAACCTTATTGTAAAGAGATTCTTCAGGAATTTGAGATAATCCAACATTTATAATTTCCTCTATACAAGAGCAAACAAATGCATGAGAAATTGCAGCACAGAAAAATCTTGCTCCAATAACACCTTCACCATCATGGGACACTTTAGCAGCTATCTCACCATAATCTGCTGCCTTTTTAGGATTATTTGGATTAACTAAGCCCCAAGTATCAATAAATATTTGACCACCAATTTGTTCGGCAATTGTCTTACCATTTTGCTCTATAGATCCTGACTTAGGAGCAGGTATACCTTTTTTTAAATTCAAATAAGTTGTGTGCTCTGTACTTATGCCATAACCACCCCACCAAAACATGCCGACCCCTTCACGGGTATAGTTAAGCCATGCCTTTGCTACATGTTCTGATTTTAAAGGTCCATTTTTAGTATCATCATATAAAGCTCTTAAAAAATAAACAGGACCATTAGCATCATCATCTGCTGCAAAATTAATAAAGTCTTTCACATACCCTGTTATATCTCCATATGTATTTAATATTCTTTCATAAGTCCAAATACTTGGTTCTACTGGAGCACCAAGGCGTATACCAACATTCATCCCTAAAAATCCGCCATAAATTTTATTTATATAATCCTGTGGAATAATACTCATATTGATTCTCCCTTTTTCTTTAAAAAAGCTGCCCTCCTAAAGAGCAGCCTTTTTACAAATTATTTTAAAGTTTTATTTGCATAGTCTGTAACATCTTTTCCGCCATTATCCATAAAGTTTTTAACAAAATCATCAAATTCATCAATACTTTTCTTTCCTGTTATAACATCTGTTGCAAATTCTGTGTAAATAGCCTTTGCAGCATCCATTTTAGAATTTAATTCTGTTGGTATTATAAATGCATTATCTGAAATTCCATATTGTTTTACCTTATCCAATGAATCCTCACTAGCAGCTGATAAAAATGGTGTAGACTCATCAAATGGATATTCTGGTTTAAAGTTTATAGTTGTACCCCAAAATCTTTCATACCACTCTTTATAAGCAGGTAAAAGTTTAATTTTATTATCTACTATGTCATATTGAACACCTTTCTCACCAAGTTTATCCAACATTTGTCCTTCTTGAGTTGCTAAAAATTCCATAAGTGCAAATGCTTCTTTTTTATGTTTTGAAGTAGTAGAAATAGCAAAACCACGACTTTCTTTGCTAATATCAATTGGGTTGTATCCTTGACCTACACCTTTTGCTGGAGGAAGAACTACAAGTTTTGCACCTTCACCATTTTGCTCAATCATATGTGAGTTATAAAGATCAATTACTTTACCTTGTGTACCAGATGCAATTGCAGCTTCCCCATCATAGAAAGCTCTTTCTTTTGTATCCCATTGTTTTGTTAAATATTCATTATCTAAAAGACCTTCACTAAATAGTTTTGCATAGAATTCAAGTTTCTTCTTTTCTCCCTCAGTAACTCGTGCATAGGAGTATGTTCCATCAGCATTTTTAACCCAAGTTGAAGTATTCCCAAAAGCTTGATCAAAAATTGTATCAAGTTCTGAAATAGAACCTGCACATGTAAATGCGGATTTAGTATTATTCTTTTCTTTCAATTCTTTAAAAAACGCATGATAATTATCAATTGATGGATCACTTAAAAGTGTTTTTCCCGATTCTGTCTTTTCAAAAAAATCCTGACGAACTACTGAAACTGGTGTTATAGTAGGGTTTAACCATAATAAATATGGATAATTTTCAAATCTTTTTTTATTAAAATCGTTCATTGATTCTTGAACTATTGGAGAATTATTTACATAAGGTGATAAATCTTCTAGTATTTTTTGAGTCATTGCAAATTGATAATCTCCACCTTGAAAATAAATAATATCTGGAATAGTTCCACTTTGAAGAAGAAGCCCAAGTTTTTCTGAATAAGTACCACTTTGAACCTGTTCTATCTTAACTGTAATATCATAACCCAATGGTACCATAGCATCATGAACTCTTTTAAAAAATGCATCATAAATTGGAATGTCATCTGCTGTAAGTTTACCTACAAAAGATAAAGTAACTGGTTCTGCTTTAGCCTCATTAGCTTCATTTGTACTTGAATCTGAAGTCGCACTTGCCCCTGAAGATGTTGTATTTGTTTCATCGTTATTTCCAGAGCCACATCCAGCAAAGCTTGATAAAATAAGTGTAGATGCAAGTATTGCTGTTAAAAATCTTTTCATTTCAAATCCCCCTATTTTAAATTATTTTAAAAATTATTCTTTAACCCCACCAGTCATTACTCCACTGGTATAGTATTTTAGAATCAATGGATATAAAAGTAAAATTGGTATAACTGCTACCACAATTGTTGTAGCTCTAATAGATGTAAAATCAAGCCTTGCTATATCATTGTTTGCTAATATGTCTGTTGATTTTACAATAGCTGTAGTATCAGATTCAACAATGAATTGTCTTAGCAATACCTGAAGTACAGTATTTTGAGGGCTTGACAAAAATATACTTGATTTAAAAAATTCATTCCAACGAAATACTGCATAAAACATTCCCACTGTTAAAACTGGAATTTTTGCTAAAGGTAAAATAATTTTAAAAAAAATACTAAGATGTTCTGCTCCATCAATTTTAGCTGATTCAATTAAAGAATATGGGATCTCTTGAATAAAACGCATCATAATTATTAAATAATACACATTGATAGCTCTATATATCACCATAAGTCCAATATTATCCAAAATTTTCAAATCTTTAAAAACAAGATATTCTTGAACAATCCCTGGTTCAATAATCATTATGATTACTAAAAATACCATAAATACTTTTTTTCCCATAAAACTTTTTTGAACTAAAACATAAGCTGTGCATGTGGTTAATAATATACTAAGTAAAGAGCCTAGCACTGTTATAAAAATTGAATTTAATATACTTGTCCATATTCTGCTATTGCTAAAAACAACTTGATAATTTACAAAAGAAAAACCTTTAGGTAAAATATCATAACTTTGCAATAAATGAACCTTATCTGGAGAGGAAAAACTTCTTGCTACAATATTTAAACAGGGTATAACAATAGTTAAGCAAACAAACAATAATAAAATGGATATTAAAATTTTTGATATGCTTATTTTTTTTATCAAAAAATCTCCTCCTTTACCATGCACCTGTACCTGTTAATTTTTTAGATATATAGTTTGTTGATAATACTAAAACAACTCCTATAACACCTTTAAAAAGATTTGCTGCAGTTGCAAAAGAATATTGGAAATCCATTAATCCCATGCGATAAACATATGTATCTATTATATCTACCACACTATTAACTGAATCATTAGTGAAAGTAAATATTTGATCCACTCCAGCATTCATAAAAAATCCTATGTTTAATATAAAAATTGTAGTCATAGGCACAACAAGAGCAGGAAGTATAATTTTAACCACTATATCAAAACGATTTGCTCCATCAATTGTAGCTGCTTCATAAAGATCATTGCTAATGCCAAGTATAGCAGCAAGGTAAATGATAGAATCCCAACCAATAGAACGCCATGCTTCACTCCACATTAGAACCCATCGAATGGAGCCTTTATCTGTTAAAAAATCCATCTTAGGAAACCCAAAAGCAGAAATTATCATATTTACAATTCCCTTTGAAGGAGATAAGAAATCAAACCAAATCCCCGCAATAACAACCCAAGATAAAAAATGAGGAAGATATGATACTATTTGAACCCCCTTTCTAAAAGGTCCATTCCTTAATTCATTAAGCAAAAGTGCAAATATAACAGGAAAAGGAAAGAGTAAAATCAGCTTCATAGTGCTTATAATCACAGTATTTTTAATAACGTTTACAAATAAAGGTGTATCAAAAAGCTGTTTAAAGTACTTTAACCCTACAAATGTATCGTCTCCAACAATCATATAATCATAAAATGCTAATTTCATACCAATAAGTGGCCAAATATGAAAAACAGCAAAATAAATAATTGCAGGTATTAACATGATATAGAGCATATAATCTTCTTTTAATCTTCTTCTTACATCATTCAACTTCATCCCCCCATTATTTATTAAAAATCATATAGTTCAAGTTCCATTAAAGGTGCATGTTGCTGGGCACCATAAACATCTCTATCAAAACAAGTTCCAGAAGAAACTTTGCGCACATAAGTTATCTTAAAACCTAAAGCTTGATCAAAAAACACTATTTCCATTATTTTATCTTGATCAATATTATATATTTTTGAAATTTGATCTTTATTTATAATTCCTGAAGATTTTATCTTATTATAAATTTCTTCATTATCAAATAATACATCTAATGTAATTTCAAAAGGTCCACTGTTTTTGCTTCGTAAAATCTTTGCAGCATCATATAATCTCATTTGCCACACTCCTCTATATAAGAAATTGGAAACATCTCAAGACCATTCTCCACATCCATTAAGTGATATACACTAAACTCATAAACAGGTCCAAAAGGTATATCACTTGGTGCAAAAGGAAATGCTAAATTCCCAGCAGTAGATTTTCTCCCTTCAAAACCATAGTGAAGAAAAGTAGACCGCAGTGTTGCAAGAACCATATTTGCAATTTCCTGAGATTTTGCCAAAACTTCAAAAATAATACAAAGTTCATGAGCTTTAGTTTTAACTGGTTCAAGTTCACCTAAAACACCATTAATTCCATAATTAATAAAATTTATATTAAACTCCCCTGCCTCTTTATAATGTTCATAAACTTCCTCTTTAACAGTTTCTTCTATTTCTTCAATTTTAGATATTAAAATTGGATCCCTTGCGCCTGCAATGACAAATGCTCTATATGCAGAAAGCCTTGCACCTTCAAGTTTAATTTTATAAACATCTGTATATGAAATTTTGCTTCCACTAACTGTAACTGATCCATCACCATTTTCTTTAAAAGTACAATTCTCTAAATCTGATATTATTCCTGGACCTAAAAGAATATATGGATGGGATTTCTCATAAAAAGTATGGGCAGCAACTGAAACTGATGTACAGCGCCTTTTAGAGTTTAGTGGCTTAACTGTAAAACAATCTTCATTAATAATTCCAAGCATGCAATCCTTTGCAGAACCAGGCTCTGCACAAAGAGCTGCACATTCTAGAATTTTCCCTAAATGATAGCTTAGTGCTGGATCAAATCCGTGGTATATAGCAACTGCTGCAAAAGGTGATGGATCATAAGAGCGCCCACATATAATTATATCTGCGCCATTTTTTAAAGCTTCAATAATAGGTTCATGTCCCATTTGAGCTACAATTCCACTTGTCTCATCTAATCTTTCTTTAGTTAATTCTTTTACACCAATTCCTAAAGGAACAACTTTATTTTCATCCAAACGTTTTTTTACTATTTCCTTTGGTATATCTGACCATATAACTGCTACTTTTTTAATAATGTTATTTTCCCTTAAAATTTCATTCATAATAGAAATTGTCCAATCAACATGTACCTTTCCACCACTACCACCAGCAGAACCTATAATAACAGGTATATTAAGGTTTGCTCCATTTACAACCATAATTTTAAGATCTCTTTTATAAGCTTCTCTGCTTACTATAGCTGTGCCTGCACCAAGTTTATGTGGACCTGCATCTGTTGAACCAGCATCTACAATTATAGCATCTGGCTTTTGTTTTATTCCATTCATAAATGATTCTTCAGGATAACCATATCCTAATATGCCACAAGGAGATAATATTGTAAACTGTTTTTTCATCTCATCCCTCCAATTTTTTTAGAGTTAATTTTTATAGTGATAGTTATTTTATACCCATTACATTTTTGTAAACCATAGCCATATGCTCTTTAACTGCCTTTCTAGCAGCTTCTTTGTCTCTATCTTTTATTGCTTTTACAATGGCAAAATGTTCTTTCTCTGCTTCTTGTTGTCTTTTTGAATTCTTAAGACTCTCAATAGCAATTTCTGCAATTAAATCAAAATATGTATCAATAAAATTCATAAAAAAAGTATTTCTGGAAAGTTGTGCTAATTTATAATGAAAATAATAATCTATATTTGAAGAAAAATCTTCATTTTCTACTGCTTTTAAAATATCAAAAATATCCTCAATATCTTCATCACTAGCTCTTTCAATAACTTTTTCTACCATTTTTACTTCTAAAGCATCTCTAAACTCCAAAAGGTCCCTATAAGCAGATTTTTTTAATATGTCAGCAATTGATCTGTTTACAAACTCACTTTCCATATTTTCCATTATATATGTACCATCTTTAGGTTTTCGCCTTATGTATCCTTGAGCTTGTAATATTGTAAGAGCTTCTCGAAGTATGCCCCTTGATACCCCAAGCTGTTCTGCAAGAAAATTTTCTGCTTGCAATTTATCTCCAGGTTTTAAATATCCATCTTGAATCATTGTTAAAATTTCTTTTACAACTTTATCAGATAATCTATCATTTCGAATGGGTTTAATTTTCATGCTTTTCCCTCATTTATATTTAATTTATATTTGTCTATTTGTTAAACAATTAAACCTTTAACAAAATATTATCTTCATTTAATTATTTTGTCAATAATTTATATAAATTTTGGGCACTGAGGATTAAAATTTTAAAACCAAAAACATGAATTTTTTAAAAAATACTTTAATATTGATATAAGTATTGCCACAGCTTATTTTCAATATTGTATACATCTATAAACAGTTACTAAATTATAAAAAAATTATCAACCTCCTTTCATATCTTCATATTTTAGGTAAATCTAACTTGGCATTGTACATTTGATAGCTCTATGTACTCATAGGTTATTTGATTTGTTAAAAAGTACCTTTTTAGGTCTTCATTAAACCCTTGATTCTCAATGCACCACCTTAATCTTCCATATATAACAATGCTTTTGTAGTTCTTCTTAGTTATTAAAAATGAACTGATGAAAACAAAATATATATTCTTATCTTCTTCTATTCCAGCATATTCAATGATATTTAGGAAATGATTATTATAAGAAATTTTATTTACTCCAATATATCTTGATTTCTCATCATCAGTATCTTTTATATCAGGATCAAAATTTTTAAGTGCAATAAACTCCTCAGCAAGAGTTTTTATGCTACCATCTTTGAAGACTATCATATATTGCCAATTGTTTTTTTCACAAATATCAAAAACAGGTTGTTTTGCATAAAGGCTATCCATAGTTAAACATATAGGAAGTCTATGGTAAAAGGATTTTATTTTTTCTGATAGCCTATAAAAAGCCTTTATTTTACAGTCTTGTTTTTTAACATCTTGATTTTCATCTAAGACAGTTTTGTGGTCTTTTTCTTTTATGTCTTCATTTTCATTCTCAACAAATTCAGTTGCAATACAAATAACTATATCCTCAAAAAAACAAGTTTTGCCTCTAGAACATAATGATAATATATTGTATACTCTTCTTGTGTACCTTTGTTATAGGTCTTAGTTAAGCAATGCTCACTATACTTTTCATCACAAGTGTAGGTACTAGTGCCATCAATTAATATCTGCCAATACTTATTGAAGACCCTGCTTGTCTCAAAAGAGCGCATTCTAATTAGCTTAACTACAAGAACTTTAATTATATTTTGAAGTTCATTTGGATCTAAACGACACAAAAAATTGTTGATTGTATCATAGTGTGGGAGCTCAAACAAACCATCATCATCTAAAATCTTAGATATATTGTCTATAACAATTTGATGATTAAAATCATTTGTCATACTTCTCATACTGTTTATGTGAAAGATAGATGCTAAAATCCTTGTAAAGAGAATGATTTCTGTTTCATATGTTATGTATCCTTTTCTTCTTGGATCAGCAACTTCCCTTAACATTGGAATAAGATCAGGGAAAAAATGATTTATTATCTTTAAAAGTTCTCTTGAAAATTTAAAATTATCAACTAATCCTCTTTTTTGCTTTCTTGTTACCTTGGATGTTGATTTTTGTTTCCTATTTTTTTGGTTACAGATGCTTTTTTATGCATATGTAATAACCTCCTTATTATTTGGGATTTGCGAACTTATATTTTTGGTTTTAATTACAATATACCCGCTTTTACCCTAAATCAGGAGGTTTTTTTATTATTTTTTGTGCGAAATTTTTTTACTCTTCAGTGCTGAAATAAGTATAAAATCCCTTATAAATCAACGTTTTATAAAGTTGTAAATTAAAATTAAGTTATGTTATACTAAGCAAAAGAGATATTCAATTCTTGAAAGGTGGGTTTATATTTGCCTTTGACTAATACCCCATTGGATAATATAATTTACATACCTGACAGACTTATGTCCATGTTTGATATTATTTTTCAGCACGCACTTACTGTCGTTATTGCACCATCGGGATCAGGAAAAACTGTTACAGTTCAGGAATATCTCAAAAGAAGCACCACAACATGTATAAATAAATATTGGTATACAGCTTTTGGCGAATCATTAAATAAGGTTTGGAAAAGGCTTTGCTCTGTCTTTGCAAAAATTGATAATAAAACTTCTGATTCCCTTAGAGCATTGGGATCTCCTGTGCGTGAAAATCTTTCGGAAATTGCTGAATTAATGCAGGAAATTTGCTGTGATTCTCCAACAGTTTTAGTAATTGATAATTATCACCTTATTCAAAGTGATGCTCCGTATGAACTGATAACTGCTCTGTCGCAACATGGCAATGATAATCTGCATATTGTAGTTATTACACAGCAGTTAAACGATGATCTTCCAGTTCCTTTAAGCGCACCATATATTACAAAATTAGATGCAAGTCATTTTCTCTTCAATGAAAAAGAGGTAGCTACATATTTCAAGTTATATGGATTTAACCTCACTGTTTATGAAATAAAGCAAGCAATGGATCATACTTCTGGATGGATTTCAGCCATTCGACTTCAAGTTCTGCATTACCAGCTAACAGGAGAACTTGGAAAAGAACCAAGCATAGAAAGACTTCTTTTTACAACCATTTGGAAACCCATGAGTTCTGCCGATCAGATGCTACTTGCATCTCTATCTTTATTTTCTAGTATAAATACCAAACAAATTGCTATTATGCTAGATACAGCTAAGCTATCTGAACATATTGTTAAATTGCTGAGCGATTTAGTGTTTGTTTCTTATGATGTGCATGGCCAAAGCTGTATAGTTCATAATATATTGCAAGAATTTTTACAAGATAGATTCAATGAATACAGCAAAGAAAGAAAGAAACTTCTCTACTTTCGTGCTGGTAAAGCGCAGCTTTTAGTTCAAGAATTTTTTCTTGCACTTTATTTCTTTTCCCTTTCTGAGGACTATGATGCTGTATTATCTGTGCCGCTTAGAAACAATGATTTAATCGGTCAAAATGGCAATGATATTGATGCAGTGCTTGAAAAAATATTTACAGAATGTCCAAAAGAAAAGCTTTCTAAGTATCCTGATATTTTTTTAGTTTTTGCACTGGAACAATATGTGCGTGGGAAAAAATCAAGTTTTGAAGTTTGCTGTAAAATTATCGAAGAAGTGTTGCAAATATATGAAAACAATGATGAAATAAACATGAAGAAAATCAGAGGAGAATATTATTTTTTATACTCTTATACAGCTTTTAACGATATATCTAAAATGAATAAATTTCAACGTTTAGCTCTTGCAGATTTAGGCGGGCAGTCTGATTTATTTGATTTCAAGCATTCTTTCACACCTGTTTCTCCGTCAGTGTTGTATCAATATTGGCGTGATGTTGGAAACCTTTCAAATGAGATCGCCCTGTTAGAAAAATGTATGTCAGATTATTTTACTCTAACAGGTGGCCATTGCATGGGCAGCCCTACACTGATGAAAGCTGAAGCTGCACTATATTCAGGGCGTTTATCTATTGCAGAGACACTTTGTTATAAATCCATCTATCTTGCAACCACAAAACAGCAGGATACTGTCTGTTTAGGAGCAGACTTTATATTGGCACGAATTGCTTTATTACGTGGCGATGCAGAACGTTACGGCACCTGCCTTTCTGAGCTTCATGATAGAATGAAAACAGGAAAGGAAAATGCTCTCCCCATTGCATACGACTTATGCCGTGTGTGGTTAATGCTTTGTATAGGTGAAACAAAAAATCTTCCAAGCTGGATTATGAAAGAAAAAAGTATTTTAAATTATGTTTATGGACAACATGCAAGCTTTGCAATGCTACTTTACGCAAAACTCCTTCTTATTACAAAGGAGTTCAATAAGCTTTTTGGCATTTCTGAATTGCTCCTTGAAAAAGCAGAATCCATTCCAATTCAACTTGCAAAAGTTTATTACCTCATTTATCTTGCATGTGCAAAGGCCATGATAGGAAGCGAGGAAGAAGCTGCAAAATATTTGCTTAAAGCCCTTTCTATTGCACTGCCTGATGAAATTTATTTGCCATTTGCTGAGCATGGTCTGTGGCTTGAAAGCTTACTAAAAAAAGTAAAAACCAAAGTGTCAGATGCAGAGGGTCTACATTGTATTATTGATATGTGCGCAAAACAAAAATCTGGTATTTTAAAAATAAAGAAAAATTTAAATGAAGTAAAAAATACATTGACCTTGCGTGAATTTGAAATTGTCCAGCTTGCAAAACAAGGCAAAACAAATAAAGAAATAGCAAAAGCCTTATTTATAAGCCCAGAAACGGTAAAAATGGCATTAAAAAATATATTTTATAAATTGAATATTCATTCAAGGCATGAACTTTCTTACGTAATTCATTTATAAAACTCCCCATTGGGGAGTTTTTTCATTGAGATTAGTTTGATAAAATAATGACATAATATTAATGTATTAAACAATATAAGAATGTTAGGAGGAATTAAAATGAAAACTGAAAACTTTGTTATTATCACTTTTGCAGACGAGAAAAAAGCAATTGAAGCGTCGCACAAGTTGCAAGACCTTGCCTTAAGGGGTGATATTTCAATGGGATACAGCGTTATGCTCCGAAAAGGGCCAAATGGTGAAATTGAAGCTTTAAAGAAAAGCTCTGCAAGCGGAGATGATACTTGGAGTGGTATGTTCATTGGCATGCTTGTTGGTATGTTTTTAGGCCCACTTGGCTTCTTAATCAGTATGCTTGCTGGAACAGCTATTGGCGCAGGTATAGATTATTCACAAGATAAATTTGAAGACGATTTTGTAAACAAGATAAAAGAAAAGCTAAACAGTGGACGTATTGCTATTATTACTAATTGTGATGAAAGCAGCCCAATTTTTATCGATAATGCTATGAAAGAGCTTGATGGAGATGTATATAGAACCATCGCATCTAAATAAAAATCCTGCCATTTCAATTGATGAAATGGCATTTATTCGAACAAAATTAGTAAGTCAATAATCCACAGTTTTAAATTTGATGAGAATATTAATGTAAAGTAGGTGATATCATAGATGCTTTATCTTTGTTAATAAAACCCGCTTCAGGAAACTGCAATATGCGTTGCTCTTATTGTTTTTACAATGATGTGATTCAATCACGTAGTATACCAAGCCGCGGCATCATGTCAATAGATACGCTTAGTATAATTTTAAAAAAATCGCTAAAAGAAGCAACTCAATTTGTATCCTTTGTTTTTCAAGGTGGCGAACCTATGCTTGCTGGGCTCAATTTTTTTAAAGAATTCATTGCACTACAAAAAAAGTTTAATATAAATTCTATTCAAGTTTTTAATTCGATCCAGACAAATGGCATTTTGATAGATGAAGAATGGGCTCGTTTTTTAGCAGATAATCATTTCCTTGTGGGTCTTTCTATTGATGGGTGTAAGGATGTTCACAATGCTTTGCGATTAGATGCAAATGGTAAAGGCACACATAAAAAGTGTATGAGAGCAGCAACCATATTGGAAGAGGCTGGTGCAGAATTTAATATTTTGTCGGTTTTAACAAAAAATTTCGCACTATATCCTAATAAGGCATATGAGTTTTATAAAAAAAATAATATGCACTATATTCAACTAATTCCATGTTTAGATAGATTAAATGAAATACACGGATCTAACCCCTACTCACTTAATAGCAAGCTGTTTGGATCATTTTTATGCCGTTTCTTTGATCTGTGGTATGCTGATTTTATTAATGGAGATTACTATTCAGTTCGCATGTTTGACAATTATATCAGAATGTTAATGGGCGAGGAGCCTGAAAGCTGTGGAATGATAGGTTATTGTCAAAGTTACCCTGTAATTGAAGCAGATGGGGATGTTTATCCTTGTGATTTTTATGTGCTTGATAACTGGAAAATGGGAAATATTCACACAGATTCATTTGCTGATATGCTGAATAATAAAGTATCAAAAAATTTCATTAAATCATCCTATGCAGTTTGTGAAAAATGCAGCGGCTGCAACTATTTTCCTATCTGTCGCAACGGGTGCCGCAGAGATAGAGAGCAGGTTTCTCAAAGCTCATTAGGGCTCAATTACTATTGCGATGGGTATAAGAAATTCTTTGATTATGCATTGCCAAGAATGCAGGATATTGCACGAAAAATGCCTAGATAAATTTATAATAAAATGAAGGAGAGAATGTTATGTCGGATTATCAAGACCCCAAAATTCCATATATTCCTGACCGTACACAGCTTCCCATTCGTGAGCCTGAATATAAGCCATGTACAACTATGTTTTTAGATGATGGGGAGCCTCCAATGCCTCCACGTTTTACCATAAAAGCTCCAGAAGGATCACCAAATATATTAATCGTTCTACTAGACGATATGGGTTATGGCGCTTCTAGTGTTTTTGGTGGCCCTATTTCAATGCCAACTGCTGAGAGACTGGCTAATTCTGGCATTCGCTTTAACCGCTTCCATACTACAGCAGTTTGCGCACCTACACGAGCTGCTCTATTAACTGGTTATAACCATCACTCTGTTAACATGGGAAATATTACCGAATTAGGTACCGGCTATCCTGGCAATACCTCAACAAGGCCTAACACCGTTACCCCAATGGCACGAGTGCTGCGTGAAAATGGCTATGCCACTGCACAATTTGGTAAATGCCATGAAACCCCTGTGTGGGAAACTACCATGTCTGGCCCCTTTGACCATTGGCCAACTTTTTCAGGCTTTGACAAATTTTATGGCTTTCTTGCTGCTGAAACCAATCAATATCGCCCATCACTAGTGAGCAACCTTGACAGAATACCAGTACCTGACAAGGAAAATTACCATTTAACAGAGGATTTAGCAGATCAGTTCATCCATTGGGTAAAATCACTTAAGACGCTAACACCAGATAAACCATTTTTTACTTATTTTGCACCTGGTGCAACACATGCACCTCACCATGCACCAGCTAAATACCGTGAAATGTTTAAAGGAAAGTTTGATGAGGGTTGGGATGTAATTCGTGCTCGTACTCATGAAAATATGCTAAAAATGGGTATCATCCCAGAAGGCACTAAACTTGCTGATAAACCAGATGCTATAGCAGATTGGGATACGCTGTCTGATAAAGAAAAAGAGCTCTATGCTCGCCAGATGGAAATATATGCTGGCTTTGCACGCCATACTGATGATCAAATTGGACGTATAATTGATACCCTAGAGAAGATAGGGCAATTAGAAAATACAGCGGTTTTTTACATTCTAGGCGATAATGGCGCAAGCACAGAAGGCAAAATGACAGGCATGTTTAATGAAAATACTACAATAAATGAAGAAAATGAGCCACTTGACTTTATATATGAGAATATGGATAAGCTTGGCACAGATATGGCTTATAACCATTATGCTGCAGGTTGGGCTATTTCTATGGACTCGCCATTTAAGTATTGCAAAACTGTAGCCTCTAATTTTGGCGGACAGAGAAATGCTATGGTATTCCACTACCCTAATAAATATAAAGGAAATGGCGAAGTTCATCCACAGTTCCACCATGTTATTGACATAGCACCAACAGTCTATGAGCTTTGCAATATTCCAATTCCAGCTACAGTAGATGGCATTAAGCAACGCCCCATGGAAGGTATTAGCATGAAATATGCATTAGATAATAAGTCGGCTAAAGATCAGCGCAAGACACAATATTTCACAGTATTTACCAATTTCGGCATTTACCACGAAGGCTGGTTTGCAGGCGTTGTAGATAAGGTGACTTGGACACCTGGACCTATCCATAAACGCACCTCTGATGCACCTTGGGAACTTTATAACATTGATGAAGATTTCAGCATGTCAAATAACCTTGCTGCAGTTTATCCAGAAAAGCTTGAGGAAATGAGAAAGATATTCTATGAAGAAGGTTTAAAATATAATGTATTTCCACTAGATGTGCGCGGCGGTTATGTTTTAGCATATCCAGATCGCGTAGGCAGACCTACCATCATGGGCGATCGTAAAGAGATAACATTGTATGAAGGCATGGGTGGGCTCTCTGAACACGCCTTTATTTCACTGAAAAACCACTCTTATGAGATAACTGCAGAAGTTGAAGTTTCTCCTGGTTACACTGATGGCGTTGTTTTCGCTCAAGGTGGACGTTTTGGTGGATATTCACTCTATGTGAAAGATGGTATACCATGTTTCTGTTATAACTGGCTTTCTATGGAACGCTATTATATCAGGTCAAGCAAGCCGATTTGCGATCAGCGCAATCAAATAAGGTTCAAGTTTGAATATGACGGCGGTGGGCGAAACAAAGGAGGAAATGGTACTCTTTATATCAACAATGAAAAGGTGGCAGAAGGCCGCATTAACCATACAATGGGCAATCAGATTTCATTTGATGAAACTGCCGATGTTGGATGCCAACACACTACACCTGTCACAGAAGAATATAGTATTGAATCTAGCAAATTTCAAAGCAGGATATACAATGTAAATATAAAAGTTACAGACTAATTAAACTTTAAATAAAAGGATAAAATTTCAAAATGCATGTTTAATTAAAAATCAAACATGCATTTACTTTTTTTATATAAATTTAATGAGATTTAAACCAATTTCATCATCAAATTTTCTATCTATTTGACCTTCTATACTATGTATAAAAATTTCAGAAGTAGCACTTACAGTTGCAGAATTTAAATGACCACCAACGATTTTGTTTTCAAGATTGTTGCCAATAACTATATGAGCATGTATATAGGCTTCATGATCTTTAGTTGAAATATTTCCGCTTAAAGAACAAATTTCAAAATCCCCTCTATAATTCATGCTTGAATATTCCTTTGTAGTGGTATTAAAAATACCAATATAAGCATCATTAACAGCACCAATGCCGCTTATTGTACCAAGTTTAATTTTTTCTTTTTCAATAACCAAAAACAAGCTTTTGATGATTTCCTCTCCTTTATCAATGCGAACAACAATATTATCATTAAATCTCTTATATTCCATGATTAACACCTACTTTCTTATTTATGGAATTTTTATAAGAAGAACAGTTTTAAAAGCTTCATAATACTATTACTATTATATTATAGATTTTAATTCTTACTAAGATAATATCCTGACTTTGACACCCAAAAGAGGTAAAAAGGGACCTCAAACCTTTGAATACAAAGGAATGTATGTCCTTATAAAAAGTCATAAATTTGTTATAGAATCATCTTTTTTTTACTTCTGATAAAATTTTTTTTATTTGTGACAATTGCATTCTTTTTCTAGTAAAATCAATGCCTAGAGCTTTTCCTATAGTATCTGTTACTTCATT
>JAVBPD010000044.1:0-4653 GCA_031549885.1 Clostridiaceae bacterium | reverse complement strand
TGCCGTAAATGGAAGCGCACGAAAAAATTGGAACACTCACATCTTATTGAATAAAGCTCTGGAGGGTGCACAAAGCGTAGGCGCACAGACAGAGCTTATCAATCTTTATGATTTAGATTATAAAGGCTGCACCGGTTGTCTGGGCTGTAAAGCCAAAGGAAGTAAAAGTCTGGGGCATTGTGTGGTAAACGATGACCTTAAATCTGTTCTTGATAGAATCGACAAAAGTGATGGCTTGATATTGGGTTCACCTATCTATTTGGGTGATATAACTGCGATGCTGCGAGCATTTTGGGAAAGATTTATATTCCAGTATTTAAGCTATGATAGCCTTACGGAGTCCTTATTTCAAGGGAATCTAAAAACAGCATTTATTTAGACCATGAATGCCACAGACGAAAATGTGAAGGAATATAATTTCCATGATTTGTTCAAAGGTTATGAGAGCACGCTCGAAAGGTATTTTGAATATACAGGAACAGTACTTTCAACCGCAACACTACAAATAGAGGATTACAGCAAATTTCACATGGCATTGTTAAATGAAGCTGAACGGAAAGAGCGCAGGGAAAAAGTTTTTCCTGATGATTGTGGGAAAGCCTATGAATTGGGAAAACGAATTGCAAGCAGGTAGATGTTATTTATAATGCACTATGTGATATGTTTGAAATTACATGTAAGTGAAATAAGTACTAAATGGTATTTATTTCCTTTTGCTTTGCCCCTGGTGACACGGATTGGTATTGCCTCAAAATAAGGCTTAATATTATCGAAACAAAAAAGTCCTAACGGAATTGTTTTTCATCCTACGATTGAAATCATGGGATGAAAAACAATTTTTCTATAAAGCTGGAGATATTTATGTACTACATCAAAGACAAAAATAATGTAAATCCTGCTAACAGAGCATTTTTCGCTTCATCATTTGGAAGGAAGTCTAACACAGGTTTTAAGGCTTCATGACCTTCTGGCCATTTTGTTAAGTCGATATTTTTTAATTCATCATCCTTTAATTCATTGTTTTCCATAAGATTTCCCCCTATCTATAATTATGTATAAATTCGCTGACAGCAAGAAGGTTTTCCCTGTTGCAGTCACCTGGTGATGTTGCAAACTTATCTGTACAAAGTACCAGCCCGCCATCTTTTCCAACTTCCTCAATCACACGCTTAACATGCTCAATACATTGTTTTTTTGTGCCATTTACAAGAAGTGATAGGGGGATCCCACCCCACAAGCATAGGTTAGGATATAGCTTTCTCATTTCAAAAATGTCATCAGATTCTACATAGAAGCAAAAATGACCTTTAGGAAGCTGTTGCAAGAAAGATGCAATATGCTTTGTTGTTCCTTCGCTCAGCACAAACATTGTATTGTTTGTTTCAATAACTTTGTCACAGACTTCTTTAAATTGTGGCCAAACAAATTTTTCAAATTGACTTTTGTTTACCATGTTTTGACTAAGCATTATGCTAAAGGTTGTAAAGCATGAAGTAACTTTATCAGCATGAGTCATTCCATCTATCAAAGGTTTAATAAAAGTTTGGTGATAAACATTATTATATGCTAAGACTTTATCAGGAATGGATCTTAAATCTCTAGAAAGCCCCTTCATACCACGGTAAAAGTTATATAAACACTCAAATGCATTGTAAATTTTTGCTCCGTGGTTGGGGTCATAAATAGGAGGTACACCACATTCATTTAACAGCCTTGCATCAGCTGTCTTAACTTGCTGATCATATTTTAAAAACTCCATCAAAGTATTTTGAATTGTTTCTAATTTCATATCTTTTGTAAAATATGTATACTTTCTTGGTAAAACATTCTCCCAAAGTGTTTTAACTGGATTTTCTACAAATTTATCATAGTCATCAACAGAAAAACAGCATTGTTCTTTTAACATTAATGTGTTGTTTTTGTCATCGATTATATACTCAAAGTTACCTAAACTTCTGGTCATTAAAAGTGGATTTCTGTCTCCATTGTCTAGCATTAGGTCGAAGTTGTAACGCTGTTGAAATGCTACAAGAGAATTTATTATATTTTCGGGGTTGAGGATGCCTTCGCTTAACTTATAACCTAAATCATGATAGCGCCAAAATGCATCATTTGTAACGAAAGGTGTCCTTTTGGGTCTTTTTTTCATGCGCACAGCATCTTCAAAAATCTCAATTCTCTCTTCATATTGCTCATTTACTGTCATAGCTTATCTACCTCCTTTTAAAATTTTACATAGATTTTAAAAATTTCACTAAGTATAGCATTTTTGCTTGTAAACGTCAATCAATTAAAAATAACGCCAACCGCATTTTGTGGATTGATTATTGTCTTTCACTTTAATATAATGAAAATATTTAATCAATGTATTCACAATATTTTTATTTTAGGGGTGGGTTTATGAATATGTACAACAAATTTGATACTGGTTTTGGAATTTTTTTCACCTTGTTTATCATTGTGTTTTTATTGATACTAGGTCTAATAATTTATTCAATTGTAAAGAGCATTTCTCAAAATGCAAAAGACAAAGCTTCTCCAGTTTTATCAGTTGACGCTAAAGTTGTAACAAAGAGAATGGATGTTTCAGGAAGTTCACATATGGATCAAAATACCCATATTAGCTCCACAAGTTCTCATTCTTATTACTATGCAACTTTTGAAGTGGAAAGCGGAGATAGAATTGAATTTTCAGTTTCTGGAGAAGATTATGGAATGCTTGCTGAAGGAGATATTGGCAAGCTTACCTTTCAAGGTTCTAGATTTTTAAGTTTCAAAAGGAATATTTATTAAAATAATTAGGAGCTAATAAGCAAATTATTGGCTCTTTTTATATTTAATTGATATAATTATCCCATAATAATTTAGGAGAAAAATTATGTTAAATGATAAAATTAAGGGATCCATATTTGGTTTAATAATAGGAGATGCTTTAGGCGTGCCTTATGAATTTAACCACAAAGATAATATTCCTAATTGGAATGAAATAGAATACAATCCACCAGAATATTTTAAACGCACATATTTAAATATTAAACCTGGAACATGGTCTGATGACTCAGCTCAAGCTCTTTGCCTTTTAGATAGTTTAATATATTGCAATGGATTTAATTTAAAGGATTTTTCAGATAGGCTTTTAAAATGGTTAAATGAAGGATTATGGGCAATAGATAATTATGTATTTGATTGCGGAGTTCAAACCTTATCTTCCCTTAGAGCCTATGAAAAGGGAATGAATGAAAAAGAGTGCGGTTTTATGAGGCCAGATGGCAAGGGTAATGGGGCTTTAATGAGAGTTTTGCCACTTGCTATTTTTAATAGTAAAGATAAAGATAAACTTATAGAAGACTCACATAAGCAATGTTTAATCACTCATGGTCATATTTGCAATCAAGTTTGCTGTGCTCTATATTCTTTATGGGTATCTTTTATATTTGATGGTGAGGAAGTAAAGAAAGCATATGAATTTGCTGTTTCATATTTAAATGGCTATTACATAAAAAATTCGCTAAAGAATTATTCTAATGAGCTTAGTGTTATTATTTTAGATGGCAATTTTTCAGGATCTGGGTATGTGGTGGATAGCATAAGAAGCGTTAAATATCTTTTGTTTAACTATAATGATTATGAAAGCGTTGTTAAAGGCGCAATTAAACTAGGAAACGATACAGATACAACAGCTGCAATTGCTGGAGGTATTGCAGGGGCATATTATGGCTTTAATAATATACCTAAAAGATTTATAGATGGTTTAAGAGGAAAAGAGCTTATATATAGTTTGTTAAATAAATTAGAGAAAGAAGAGAAAATATGAAAAAAATATTGGAAACAGATAGATTATATCTTAGAGAAATGGATGAAAATGATTTTAAAAGCCTTTGTCTCATTTTACAAGATAAAGAAGTCATGTATGCTTATGAACATGCCTTTAGCGATGAAGAAGTAAATGGATGGATTTCAAATCAGTTAAAACGATATAAAGAATACGGCTTTGGCTTTTGGGCTATGATTTTAAAGGAAACAGAAGAATTTATAGGGCAAGCTGGACTTTTAATGCAAAATTATAATGGTTTAAATGTTGTGGAGATTGGTTATCTATTAAATAAAGATTTTTGGCATAAAGGCTTTGCTACTGAAGCTTGCACAGCTTGTAAAAAATATGCTTTTGATGTTTTAAATGAAAATGAAGTATATTCATTTATAAGGGATAATAACATATCTTCCATAAATGTTGCAAAAAGAAATGGCATGATAAAAATAGCAGAATATATAAAACATTATTATGGAATGGATATGCTTCATTATGTTTTTTGTGCAAAATCAAAGCAATGACTAACGGAAATAAGTCCAATTGCTAAGAATTTGGACAAATAATAGTGAATATTATTCCTGTTTTATGCTAAAAATCGCAACCAAAATTATTACCACTTTCTATTAAATATTTTAAAAAATACTACATTTTTTAAATCATAATCTGTTTTTGGGCATGACTCCTTTAGCCCTCTTATTTTTTTATAAAAGCGCCTAAGTTTTCGAGAGATTTATATGAATCATTAAATGTGGTTAAATATTTGTAAAAATATTGTAGCTTTGCCCTCTCTCTTATTCAGTTTTTGTCAGTTAGCCTTTTTTTGCTTTGCTTAATTCCTCTTG
>JAVBPD010000107.1:0-34547 GCA_031549885.1 Clostridiaceae bacterium | reverse complement strand
AAAATTAATAAATCTATCCAAGAATTCATCTTGGGAGACAAAAGGTTGAACTTCAATATGGCCATCAATACTAATCATGCGATAACTTGGAATGGCATCTGCATAGGGAAGAGCATCCATTAATTTATCTAAAGCTTTGGAGTATTTTCTATTTCTTTTTTTATCTTTAAGAGATGGATTCTTAATCCTAGTCAAATCCATGTTATGGCATAAGTCTTTTATTTTCACGCTACAAGCCATTTCATTTTTCATTACTCTATCAATATAATTATCATAACTCTCATTTTTTCTTTTAGTGAGGCAATCTAAAACTTCCAAAATATCTTCTGAAAAACCTTCATTTCTCAAATCATTTAAAGTAATAGATGAATCTTCCATCACATCATGTAAAACAGCACAGATACGCTCTGTATCATTATCACACCAAAGCATAATTTTAAGTGGATGTAAAATATATGGATCACCACTAATATCAAATTGTCCATTATGTGCTTTAGATGCAATTTCAATGGCTTTGTTTAACATAACAGCCCCCCCTGTGAAATTTTACTTATATTTTAACATATTCTACAAAAAAGTTTCTTTATTTTTTATCTACAATATACTCTTTTTTAGAATAAGCGTATTCAGAAAATATTTCCTCAGCCTTTTTAAGATCAACGCCTATAATATTAATTTTATTAATATCTGAAGTTCCAATGTTTCTCTTATTAAGCCTATATAAATAATGAACAGCTTGAGGTTTAAAGCCAAGAAACCTAGCTCCCACAGTGTCTACAGAAACAGGATCACTGCCACATATCACTAAATTGCTATGAATGCTTTTTCCATTATGTGGACCAGTTCCAATCATAGCAGGGGAAGCGCTTAAAATGGATAGATCGATAGGAATATGCTTTGCCATCTCAAAGATAAAGCTATGAAGATCTTCATGTATTCCTGTATCCTTTTTAGGAGCTCCATGTTCTTCTGTAGGTGGCCAAGATAATGCCATATTTTTAATGCATGCAGAAATAGTAGCTTCTTCATGTATTTTTAATTGTGTAAAGGATACATGAAAAGTCATATCATTTATAATTTCATTTAATTTTGTGCTAGAAGGCTTATCATGATTTAATTTAACTTCTATAAAGGGACCTTTGTTTAAATCCACAAAATCCACTTTATTTTCATCTAATACCTTATCATATCCAACTTTTTTCATAACCTCTAAAGTATTTCCTCCACCAGCTCCAGCTGCAACAACAATCCTCTTTACATTTAACTTTTTAAAGTACTTTATTATAAAATCAAGTGCAATATTGCCAACTACATCAGCTGTTTCTGGCGGTTTTGCGCTAACCCAATTGCATGTTATTACAACAACATCATCTTTAAAAATTTCCTTATCTATATTTAATAAACTTAAACCTTCATAAATTGCGTCTCCTTCAACTTCATTATGGGTTATTGCTACTTTGGAAGTAGGTATCCTCCTATTTTTCACATTTATCACTCCTCTTAAGTTTTAAGGAATTTTTCCCTTATATAAAAATAATATACATTTTAACTATAGGGTTCGTGCTATAATATTGTTTGAATCTTATTTTATAAGGCGGTGTATGTTATTAATAAATGATAACAGTAAACAATTTATCAAAAACATTTTGTTACTATGAAAAAGAAACAGGAATAAAAGGTTCTATAAGAAATTTATTTAAGCGCAAGGAGATTTTTAAAGAAGCAGTTAAAAATGTATCATTTACAATAGAAAAGGGAGAAATTGTAGGATTCTTAGGGCCAAATGGTGCGGGTAAAACCACAACGCTTAAGATGCTTTCAGGAATACTTCACCCAACATCAGGTGAAGCTAAAGTCTCAGGTTTTATTCCTTGGGAGAGAAAAGATGCATATAAAAGGATGTTTGCCTTTGTAGCAGGGCAAAAGTCTCAGCTTTGGCCTGACCTTCCAGCTCTTGAATCATTTAGACTTAATAGGTACATATATGAAGTGCCTCAAAATGAATATGAAAAGCGCATAAATGAACTTGTAGAGCTTTTCAATGTTAAAGATTTTTTAAAAGTTCAAGCTCGGCGTTTATCTCTTGGAGAAAGGATGAAAATGGAGCTTATTGCTTCTTTAATTCATAGCCCAAGAATTTTGTTTCTTGATGAACCTACCATTGGGCTTGATGTTGTATCTCAAGAAAACATCAGAAAGCTTATTAAAAAATATGCTAAAGAGTATAATACAACAATTATATTAACAAGCCATTACATGAGAGATATTGAAGAATTGTGCAATAGAATTATCATCATAAACAAAGGTGAAAAAATTTATGATGGGTCTCTTCAAAGCGTAAGAGGATTAAATGGAGAGCATAGAATCATAAAACTTATATTTTCAAAAACAATTGAAAAAGAAGATTTAAACAAGTTTGGAGAAATATTAAATTATGAAGGGATGAAATGCGAAATTAAAATAAGTGGTGAAGCTAGAACTGTAGCTTCGGAAATTTTAGAAAGCCTTCCTGTTTTAGATATTTCAATAGAAGAGGCTCCTATTGAAGAGACAATTGCATATTTATATGGAAAAGGTCATTTGAAAGTAGAGGGTAAATTATGACTTTTCTTTCAAAATATAAAACTTCTTTTTTAGTAGGAATGACCATGTCTATGGAATACAGGTTTGATTTTTTTATGAATTTGTTGAGCACTGTTTTTCCTATTATAATCCAAGTATTCCTTTGGAGTGCCATATATGCAGGCTCATCGCAAGATAAATTATATGGATATAGCTTTTTTCAAATGTTAATTTACACTTGTCTTGCAGGTGCTGTAAGCAAATTTGTTTCAACACAGGTAGAAGAGAAGATTAATAATGATATTTATACTGGTGAGCTTGCTAAGTACTTAACCATGCCAATATCATATCTTGTTTTTAGATTTACAAACACCTTAGGAGAAAAGCTTTTTTCTATGATGATTTTGTTTTTAATATCAGGATGTTTGCTTTTAGGGTTTGGTATATCCGGAATGTATAAAGTTAGCCCTATTTTTCTTTTTATGTTTATACCATCCTTAATACTTGGCATGATGTTAAATTTCTTTTTATTTACATTAATTAGCTTGTCTGCATTTTGGTTTACAGAAGTTGGATCTTTTTTTCATGCTATTAGTGTTATAATCATGGTTATAAGTGGAGGGGTATTTCCTATAGATGTATTAGGTGAAGGTTTTAGAAATTTTATCAACTTTATGCCGTTTTTATATACAACTGGATTCTCTATACAAGTCATAACAGGTAGCTTAACCATTGAAAAAATTATTTCTGGGCTTTTTATACAAATTATTTGGATTGCAATTTTATCAATCTTGTCTCAAATAGTATGGAAAAAAGGTCTTAAAAAATATGTTGCAGTGGGAGGCTAATGTGAAAAGATTTAAGTGGTATTTGAGGATGATATATGAATTTGCTCGCATTTCATTTAAAAGTCAAATAGAATATAGGCTTAATTTTATAGCTGGAGCATTTGTTGAAATTGCATATATGTTAATTAAAATTGTATATTTAATAGTTGTTATACGTTCAGGGGTTAAAATTGGTGGACTTACACCTGAAATGATCACAATTTTTGTAGGCACTTATATATTTATGACTGGTATTTGGATGATGCTTAGTGGAATAAACTCAATTCCTAAAAAAGTTATACGTGGGGAGCTTGATTTTCTAGTGGTAAAACCTGGTCCTATTCAATTTATGCAGACTTTAGGTCGATTTGATTTTGCAATGGCTTTTCCTAACGTTACAGCTGGTATTGTTATTATTTGTGTAGGATGGCATAAGGCAAATATACCAGTGAATTTTACAACAACAGGAGGGTTTTTGTTTTTTTTAGCCTGTGGAATATTTTTAACTTATGGATTTACTATGATTCCTGCTCTCTTAGTATTTTGGGTAACATCGCTAAATGGAATTTCAACTTTTTTTGCAAGCTTGTGGGATTTTAATAATATGCCCATGGAAATGTATGGCAAAATTATAAAGAATATTGGCACTTTTATAATTCCAGTTTTTTTAATCACAAATTGGTCTGGGCTTTTTGTATTAAACAAACTTTCTTCTTTAGAAATTTTATGGGGAATTTTAGCTCCTGTTATTATGTTTTTTATTTCAAAATTTATGTGGAATAAGGGATTAAAAAGATACACAAGTGCTAATGGCTAATTCTACTACATCCGCAAAATAAAATTTAATTATAAAAAAAGTAATCACTATTTTTATTATGAAGTGATTACTTTTTAAGCTAATTTTAAATTTTTTATTTTTTATAAACAATCTTTCCATCAACAATAGTCATATTTACCTTAACATCTTTAATTAAATCAGGATCAATATTGAATATATCCTCATCTAAAACCACAATATCTGCAAGCATTCCTTCTTTTATTTTGCCTTTAATATTTTCCTCAAAGGAAACATAAGCGCTACCTACAGTATAATTATAAACAGCTTCATAAACTGAAATTTTTTCACTAGGATTAAATCCACCTTCAGGGAATCCATTTAGGTCCTTTCTGACTGCAGCACAATAAATGCAATTAAGAGGATCCAATTCTTCTACAGGACAATCTGTTCCAAAGGAAACATGAATGCCCATATCATTCATGGTTTTATAATTATAAGTGTATTTTGCTCTGTCCTTTCCAATTCTATCTTCAACAATATGAAGGTCATAATGGAGGAAAATTGGTTGGACAATTGCAAGTACATCCATATCTTTAAACATTTTAGTGAGTTTTTCATCGGTTAATTGAGCATGTACAATGCCATGTCTTGGGTCTTCCCTAAAAAATTCCTTTTGAGCCTTTTCTATGCTATTAAATATTGCATACATTGTATTATCACCAATGCCATGTATAGCAACGCTCATATTGTTTTTATGAGCAAGTGAAACCATTTCATCAAGTTCTTCCTGAGTGTAGCACATAATTCCTCTATTAGAAGGTTCATCTGCATAATCATAAGTTAAACTAGCAGTGCGAGCACCTAAAGAGCCATCTGCTAAAATTTTTAATGGTCCTACTTTAAAGAAATTTGAACCCTTTCCTGTATAATAGCCTTTTTCAATGAATTCCTCTAAAGTTTTTTTATCTCCTAGAAGGCACTGCTCATAAACTCTAACAGTTAATTCATTTTCCTCCTCGAGTTCTCTATAAACATTGAATAAATCCTCAAAATTTCCAAAGCTTTGATGAGCTACATCATCAGATTGTATTGAAGTTAAGCCACGGCTATTAGCATGTCTAATTCCACGCTTTAATAAATTTTTAATGTCATCTTTAGTTTTGGCCTTTCCTACATCGCCTAATAAATAAAGGGCATTCTCACGAATTATTCCATCTACTTCTCCATTTAAGTCAACATCTATTTTACCACCATCTATAACCATATCAGGTTTTAAAGATAGCTTTTCTATAGCATAAGAGTTTAAACAAGCTATATGACCACAAGCTCTAGTTAAAAGCACAGGGTGGTCTTTTGATATTTCATCTAAATCATGTTTATTTGGAAGTCTATGCTCATCTAAGAAATATTCTTGATTCCAGCCTCTTCCTACTACCCATTCACCAGGTTTTATATCATTTGATTTTATAAAATTTTTAGTTATTTCTATAGAATCCTTAATGCCTTTTGATACGCTTAAATCTGCTAGATTTAAAAATGTTGAAAACCCTAAAATATGAAGGTGAGAATCGTTAAACCCAGGAACTACACATTTTCCTTCTAAATCTATAATTTCAGAGTCCTCATTTTTAAATTTTAAAATGTCTTCATTTGTTCCTTGCTTATAGATTTTATTATCCTTTATAAAAACTGCTTCAACAACATCATTTTCCCCTAGCATTGTATGAATTTTTCCGTTATATAAAATCATCTTTTTTTCTCCTTATTCGTATATTTAAAATATAAATATGCAGGTATACCAAGTATAATTGTTCCACCAATTCCAATCATAGAGAATGTAAACTCTGAAGTAAGAGTACTTAGCAATATCATGGATATAAATATAAGGGCTACTATTGGAATTACTGGATATCCAAGTACTTTATAAGGTCTTTCAATTTTAGGATATTTTTTTCTAAAGATAAACACTGATACTATTGTAAGGAAAGTAAATACCCAAGATGTAAATACAACC
This sequence comes from Clostridiaceae bacterium, assembly GCA_031549885.1. GTDB lineage: Bacteria > Bacillota > Clostridia > Clostridiales > Clostridiaceae > WQUF01. Next base: position 28,366 of record JAVBPD010000107.1, on the reverse strand, counting down.
ATTGTAGCAAGTTGATCAAAACTTCCCATAAGTATGAGTATTATAGATACTAAAGCTGATGCAATAAGTGCATTTACAGGAGTGCTATACTTTGGATTAAGCTTTCCAAAGCTTTTAAAGAATACTCCATCCTTTGCCATTGCATAATAGCTTCTTGGAAAAACTAAAACACAACCATTTAAAGCCCCAAGCATGGATATTAAAATTCCAAGTGCTACAATATTTCCTCCCACATTACCTATTAATACCTTTGCAGCATCACCAGCAGGGTTTGAACTATTTAATATTGTATCAACTGGTAAAACTCTAAATAGTGCAAAATTAAATAAGCAATAAACCGCAGCAACTCCAAGGATTGCGATGATTATAGATAAAGGTATGTTTCGCCTTGGTTTTTTAATCTCTTCAGCAACTGTATTAAGGTTGTCCCAACCAACATATCCCCAAAGTGCCATAATTAAAGCAGCAGATATTCCACTTGTAGGATTTGCTGGAACATTTGAAAGGCTAAAAGTGTTTCCAGATCTGTTTATAAATACACCTAAAAGTATTATCAATATAAGTGGCACAAGCTTTCCTACCATGGTTATATTTTGAAAAATGCTACCAAGCTTTACTCCTAAGCAATTTAAAATTGTAAGTATTATAACTGTTGTAATAGCAATTACTTTAACGGTTATATCTTCCATAGGTATGAAAAATTTTAAAAAGCCTGCAAAACCAACTGCAATAGCAGCAATTGAACCAGAATTGCCAACTAAAAAGCTTGAAAATCCTGCTAAAAATCCCACAGGTTCCCCATAAGCTTTTGTTAAATATACAAATGATCCTCCAACTGCTGGAATAGAAGCACCAAGTTCAGCATAGCAAAGCCCAGCAAGTAATGATACAAGCCCTGCCACAAACCATATTAAAAGCGTTAAAAGTGGATTTGAATAAGCAGCTTTTAATGCATTGCCAGAAGATAGGAATATACCTGTTCCTATCATAATTCCTGCTAAAATAGAAACGCCACCAAATAATCCAATTTCTCTTCTAAATGAAATTTCCCTCGTTTCAGATTTTGCATTTACTCTTTGTACATCCATTAATGAGACCTCCCTAAAAAAAATTAATAAAAAAAAAATTTAAGTATCAAGTGTTAAAGACGCACTTATACCATCTTTGCCTAATGAGATAGCTCAACAGTAAAAAAGTAGGCTAATATTTTACTGACAGCCTTACACTTATTAAATGCAAGTCCAGCACTAAACTTTGGTGTTTAATGCTTCGGCACAAGTTCCTTTTAATATACTTCATCGATTTCCGGTCTCTGTATATTTACTATTAAATTGTGCGCCTCTACCTCATGGAGCATGAGGTATATTATTTTATTGATTAAAATATACTTTAGAATTTATAAAAAGTCAATAGGGGTTTTGGAGAGATTATAGTATACTTAAACCATATATTCTTAAGAAATAGTGAGGAAATTTAATTTATGAATGTTAAAATTTTACGATCATATAATTTTAAAAAGGATTTATGGAGTGGAGGATCTACAACAGAAATTTATATTTATGAGGAAAATTCTTCATATAAAGAAAGAAATTTTTCTTTTAGAATAAGCAGTGCCACAGTTGAACTTGATGAATCAAATTTTACTTTATTGCCTAACATAAATAGAATTATTATGACAATTGAGGGAAGCATTGAAATTTCTCATGATGGTGTAAATAAGAGAAAACTTCAGCCTTTTGAACCTTATAACTTTTATGGTGGAGATAAAACCATATCTTATGGGAAATGTGTTGATTTTAATTTAATGCTTAAAAATGGATTTTGTGGTAAAGTATACTCTAAAGAAATTAAAGGTTTTATAGATGAAGAGGTTAAAGAAGGTACATTATTTAAAGGCATATATTCTTTGTCTGATAGGTTAAAAATTGAATGTGATGGAGTAGAATATTCTTTAGGAAAAAATGATTTTTTTGTAATTAATAATGAAAATTTTGAAAAGCTTAATTTTAAAATTTATAATGAAACTCAAAATATTCATAAGATGATAGTAGTAGAAGTAGGTAAAATATAATTATGAGGAGATATTATGGATTATAAAAATAGCAGAAGTTACTTAGATATTTATGAGTACATAAGCAACATTGAGATTATTGATACTCACGAGCATTTGCCTTCACATGAAAAGTATCGTGATGCAAATTCAGATGTGTTGAGTGAATATTTAATGCATTATTTCAGCTGTGATTTGATTTCAGCAGGGCTTTCTAATGATGGTATGGAAATAGCAACAAATAGCACAGAGGATTTGCTAGAGAGATTCAAATTGATTGAATCCTACTGGAATGCAGCAAGACATACAGGATATGGGCGGTCTCTGGATAAAACAGTTCAATTGTTATATGAAATTGATGAAATTAATTTAAATACAATTGGTGAATTAAACAGAAGGTTTATTGAGAGCAGAAAAACTGGAGGAACTTATAAAAAGGTTTTGAAAGATATATCGAAGATTAAAATGAGCATATTGGACTGTGATCCTGATTGTGACAAGGATTTTTTTTCCAGTGTTTTAAATGTTGATAAGTTTGTGTATCCTATGTCTATTCAGCGTTTTCGAGAAATCGAAAAACAGGCAGATGTTAAAATACTGCAGCTTGAAGATTGGCTTGATGCAGTCGATAAAATTGTCAAAACAGCTTTTTCAAAGGGGGTCAGAGTTTTTAAAAGTGCGTTGGCTTACAGCAGACCGATCCAGTATGATAGGGCAACAAAACATGAAGCAGAAAAAGATTTTAATGAAATGATGGATTCGATTTACACAGTTTGGGGCGATGAACCGATTCAAGTAGGTAGAAATTTCCAAAATTTTATGATGCACTTTATGCTGAGGATTGCTGCAAAGGAAGGAATCACTTTTCAGTTTCATACAGGTTTGCAAGAGGGAAATGGAAACATGCTTGCACATTCAAACCCTATACTTTTGTCTAAATTGATATTTGACTATTCCAATGTGAATTTTGATTTATTTCACATAAGTTTTCCGTTTCAAGATATTGCAGGAAACATGGCAAAAAATTTTCGTAACGTGTTTTTGGATATGTGCTGGGCACATATCATTTCTCCGTCTGTTTGTGTCCGAACACTTGTTGAATGGCTTGATTCTGTACCATACAACAAAATAAGTGCGTTTGGTGGTGATTATTGCTTTTTGGATGCGGTTGCAGGGCATCAGTTTTTAGCACGAGAAAATGTTTCAAAAGCTCTGGCAGTAAAAGTTGAAGATGGGTGCTTTTCTGTTACAAAAGCGAAGGAAATTGGAAGAGCTTTATTTTTTGATAACCCTAACCGTATTTTTAACTTGTTATAAAATTATTTGGCATTTACGTATTACGAATAAAAAAATGCTATAATAACCATATTTAGAATGGAGATGATAAAACCATGAATAACGATGAAAAAATATTACAAATGCTTGAACAAATGAATAACAGATTTGATCAAGTAGATTCAAGATTTGATAAACTTGAATTTGATGTAAAAGAGATGAAAACAGACATTAAACAGTTAAAAACTGATTCTAAGCAAATGCAATCTGATATCAGTGAATTAAAAACTGATGTTAAATATATAAAAATTAATCAAGATGAACATCACAAAATACTTAACGTTTTAATATATAATTCCGAGGTTCGTAAAGCTGAGGTAGATAATTTAAATATTGGGATAGCTAAAATATCAGGGATTGTAAGCTCTATTGAAGGGAAAATCGATATTTTGTCTAGTGACTTAAATACTGTTGAACACATAACAGCTAAAAATTATACTGATATCATTAGATTGAAAACTAAATAAAGAAAATGCCAATAAGAGCACTATATTGTTTAATAGCGCTCTTATTTTACTTTGGATTATGCAGAAGTCTTTAATTTTTTCTATCTTCAACCAAAGAAACAACAGGATAAAAATCGTTATAATGCTTTTGAATAAAAAGGGCATTTTTTTCTTTATATAATTTATTAGCTACTTTATCAGCAATAGGAAGTATAATTCGCTCATGGGCACACAAAACAGGAGATACTTTATCAATGCTGCCAGTTGCCTGTTTATTTAAACAAGCGCAATAATGGTTGCATCTTGATCTAATTGAACATCTATCACATTCAGGTTTTTCCTTTTCATTTTGATTAAAAAGTTGAAGTCTTCTATTTTCATCGATGCCCCCATTGACATTTCCAATAATATATTTATCATCACCTACAAATTGAACACAAGGATAAAGGTTGCCACAAGGACCAATTGAAATTTGACGCTTTCCAAGTTCGCATCTTTCATGTCTATAGGTTTTATTATTAACATGGCTTGAGATCTTCACTTCAAAAGGACTTAAATAAAATTTGTCTTCTAAAACCATGTGTTTATAATAAAAATCAGCCATTAACTCATACTGATGGGAGAGTTTTTTCATATCATCATCTGTCCAATTTGCTGCATAATTTAAAGAGCAAATTATATAAGAAAATCCAATTTCAAATAAGGATTTAACGCCTTCAAAATATTCATCTAAAGTATCGGGATTTACAGTCATAAGAACAGGTGAGTATGGTTTTTTCTTTAAAAGCTTCTTTGCATTTTCAATTACAACATCATAAGTGCCTAAACCAGAATTATCTTTTCTATGTTTATTATGAGAATTTTTAGTTCCATCTATGGAAATTGCAATAAATATATTTTCCCTAATAGATAAATCAATGAAGCTATCATCTAATAATAAGCCATTTGTAGTTATCTTAAAAAAATATTTTGATTGAAGCTTTTCTTTTTTTCTTGCATAATTAATAACATCTTCTATAATATCCCTATGTAAAAGAGGTTCACCGCCAAAAAATACAATGCAAGCTTTATTTGAATTTGATGCCATATCAACAGCTTTAAATGCTATATCTTTAGACATTATTAATGGTTTATAATCTAATTTATTTTCAAAAACATAACAATAATTGCATTTCATATTGCAAGTATTGCTCAAGTGAAGTGTAAAGTGCATTAAATCACGCCCTCTGCTTTAAGCCATTCTATAAAGTCTTTAACTTGAAGTTTTAATAGTTCTATAGATTCATCATGTGCCTTATTAAAATTATCTAAAACTTCTTTATTATTTTGAAAAACAGGTTCATATTGTATAAAGGGATCATAAAAAGCAGCAACTGATTTATTTTCTTTTGCTAAAGCTTCTGCTGTGCCTTTAAAATTGAGACTTTCAACTGAAGAATATATTCCTTGATTTGGGTCTTGCCAATCTCTATAGTCATCTAAGGATACAAATTCTATGTTAATATTTTTGGAGTTAATTGTTGTAGAGGCATCATAATTTAAATTTCCAAGGTTAGTTTTAATTTTATCATTTTCCATGCCAGGTTCATAATAAGTTTTCGTTATAGGAACTTTAACGAAAGAAGAATCTTTATCATTTTTAGAAACCGTTATTCCAGCGTTTTTAAGCTCTTGAAAAATTACAGCATATGCTTCTTCTTCAGTTAAAAAAATAGGAGCGTTAACTGACATACAACCTATGACGCCTGTGCCTTCTCCATGAGAAAATATAGGTATAGAAGTATTTGTTTCATTGCTAGATATTCCTGAAGCATTTGTACAAGATGAAAATAAAATTGCAGTACAAGCAGAAAGCACTGCAAGTGTAAGGGGTTTATTCATCCAGCGCTTAGGTTTATAAGCCATGATCTCATATGGTGATTTTAAGGAATATTTATCTGGATATTTAGGTTTCTTTGAATAAATAACAGGTTGTACTTTCACAAGACTAACCTCCAAATAATTATTTGTTATTATTTTACCTAATTATTTATAGTAATTCAATGATGAATAAATTCCTACATTAGCTAAAAGTTAATATAAAGATCATTTAAACTTGTAAAAATTCATCCAAGTTGACACTAAGAACATTATTAATTAAAATTAGCTTATAATTATAAATTGAGGGGTGATTTAAATGGTGTCATTAGAAGAAGCAGGGGATTTGATGGATGAAATTGTAAGCGAAATACCTGAAGAATATTTTAATTATTTAAATGGCGGAGTTGTGCTACTTGAGAATTTTAAACTTCATCCTAAAAATAAGCACAATGATTTATATATATTAGGGGAATATCACAACAATTATCAATTAGGAAGAAGCATAAAGGTCTATTATGGTTCACTGGCAATTGTATATGGTGGGATTTCTAAAGAACAATTTAGGCAAAAGCTTAGAGATGTTATTTTACATGAATTAACTCATCATTTAGAATCCCTTTCAGGAGAAGTTGATTTAGAAATTGATGATGCTATAAAGATGGAAAAATACAATAGAGAAGGCAAAATGTAAAATAAAAGGATAAAGCCAAGCTTTATCCTATAATAATTTTAGTATCCAACAGTAGTATTTCCATTAATTGTGGCATTTGTTGAAACAAATGAATCTTTAAATTCTTGAGTTTTAAAATAAAGATTTCCTTCTAAAGTGGTACCATTTAATTCAAATCCATTAGCATTTACATAAATATCGCCTTTAACAGTTCCATTTTGTATTCTAAAGCTTGGAGAATTAACAGTCATCTTTGGAACAGTTAATGTATATTGAGCTGTTACATTGTGATCTGCATCTTGAGCATAAAGAGCAAGCTTTCTGTAAATTTTATTAGCAGCCTCGCCTTTATCGTGGAACTCTCCATCTACTGTAATTTCATCTGGAGCAGTAACATCACCTAATATAGCAAAAATCCAAAAACCATCTTTAGATAATCCTTTTGTAATAGTAGCAGGATCAGAGCTTTCCTTTGGAGATGCACTTGTTACAGCGTCAGTACCAGTTGAAACTTCTGTTTTTCCCGTAACCTTACCATCAGTTAATAAAGCTTTATCCATTAATTCTTGAGATGCAAAATATAAATTGCCATCAATTGTTGATTTAGCAAGCTCAAAGCCTTCAGCATTTACATATACATCTCCCTTTAAAGTTCCATTTTGAATTCTAAAGTTTGGAGAGTTAACAGTCATCTTTGGAACAGTTAATGTGTACTGAGCTGTTACATTGTGGTCTGCATCTTGAGCATAAAGAGCAAGCTTTCTATATATTTTATTAGCAGCCTCTCCTTTATCGTGGAATTCACCATCTACTGTAATTTCATTAGGAACAGTAACATCGCTTAATATAGCAAAAATCCAAAAACCATCCTTTGATAATCCTTTTGTAACAGTAGCAGGGTCAGAGCTTTCCTTTGGAGATGCGCTCGTGACAGCATCAGTTGAACCAGCGGAAGTTGTATTAGCTGATGTTGTAGAAGGTGCTTGAGTTGTAGTTGCAGCAGGAGCTTGTGTAGTTGATGCATTAGATGATGGCTCATCTTGAATACATGAAGAAAGAGCACCAGCAATTAAGGCAGAAAATAAAACCATTGAAATAACTTTTTTCATTTAATTTCCTCCATTTAATAAATAAATTAAAATTGTGCATTTTTTAACAAATTAAAGTATACATCGCTTATTTCATCTAAAATGTTCAAAAGTAATTCACTTTTTTGTGAATTGTTTAATTTAAAAAGCAATGCTTTGGCTTTTTCATAGTATTTAGAAGCTATTATTACAGCATCTGTAATCCCACCAGATTTGTACACTTCATGAATTAAATCTTCAGATATTTTGTTATCTAAAGCTGCATTTTTTGCTAAAGTTTTTAGTTCTTTATGTTTTGTCATTGATAAGATTAGAGGGAGTGTTACAACACCTTGCTCAATATCTTTTTTTACAGATTTAAGTGCTTTTTCTTCACTAAATTCATAATCTTTACAATCATCTATAATTTGAAAAATCATACCTAGATATCGTCCAAATTTTAACAAAAGCCTTGTTTCATGTTCTTCGCACTCGCCAATAATGGCACCTGCATAACTTGAAATAGAAAATAAAGCTGCAGTTTTTCCAGAGATAATTCTTAAGTATTCAATTATAGATAGATTTAAATTTGCATTATTCCTAAATTGTTTCAGCTCTCCAATGCATATATTGCTAACTAAATTTGCAAATTCAGAAATAAATTTAATGTTTTTTTCATTTGCATATTTATTGTTAATATCTGAGATCAGTGAATAAGACAAACAAAGCAAATAATCTCCACAAATAACAGCCTCTTTTTTTGAGAAGCGGCTTTGTACACTTTCAATGCCACGTCGTTTATCAGCATCATCTATTATATCATCATGAACTAAAGTGGCAAGATGCAATATTTCTACTGCAGAAGCAGCTTTAACTGCATCTACAGTGATTAAACCATTTTCATCTGAAGAAGAAATCATTAATATTTTTGATCTTATACCTTTACCTTTAGCCATTGCTACATAAGATGTCATATTTCTGATATCTTTATTTGCTTTTTTTAATATTTCGTCAAGGAAACTCTCAGATAATTTTATTGCATCTTCATATTCAAGTTTTTTTAAAGGATCAGATTTGTAATGTAATTTAATCATTATAAATATACCATTTTCTAACAAATTTTAATTTTTTCCATTTGGATTTTATAAAAGGCATAACATAATAGTCTAAACTAAATACTCTTCCTGCCCCAAATAACATAGCAATACTTGCGAAAATCATCCACCATGTTGACATATATAGTCCTGTCGTGGTTAAAAATAACATCTGCAGTACAATTGAATAAGCTGATGCTATAGTAGTAAAAAGTCCAGCAATAAGGGCAAGGCCAATAAGTATTTCTGAAATAACTATTACTACTTGGAAAAAATTGCGAATGCCTGCATATTTTAAAATAATGTTATTTGTTACTAAATCTACAAGTCCAACTTGAATTTTAAATGCATAATCGCTTGACTCAACTAAAATAATCTTTGCTAAATTAAAAATATTAAAATTAATTATCGTGTGGCCAACAACTTCTGAAGTTGCAGAAGTAACAGCATCTGTACCAGAAGTAGAATGAAGAATATTATAAAAAAACTGGTTTGCGTTATTTATAAAATCAGGAAGTCTAGTGTATTGCAGCCATCCTTCTTTAATTTTTTCATAGCCCTCAAATATCCAAAAGAAGCCTAAAAAAAGCCTAAGTGGCACAAGAAAAAAGCTTGGAGATCTATTTGAGAAATGCCCTCCAACAAAACTTCTTTTATTTCGTATGGTTAAAAATTCATGGTAAATATATGATGCAATTTTATTAAATCCTAAAACTTGTATAAAATAAATAATATTTATAAAGTGCTTAGCAAACATAGCTAAAAATGAAGGAAGTGAGAAAAATTTGCCAGGAAGCCCTACGTGAGCGGTTCCATATCTACCTCCAACACATACCATAACACCATGGAATTTAGGATTATATTCTTTATGTTCTTGTTTCCCTAAAAGGTCACACATTAAATTTTCTGCAATAATATCAGCAGATTGCTCTGAATTTTCAACCATTTGAGGTACTGGAGTATTTTGTCCACTTGGTGTATATGTGATATTGTCACCACATGCATAAACAGAAGGATTATTAATTGCTCTTAAATATGCGTCAGTTTGTATACGTCCTCTTGCACCCTGTCCAATCTCCTGAGATTTCTTTGAAATATCAGATGCTTCAACACCAGCGGCCCAAACAACAGTAGCAGTCCTTTCAGATGTTATTTTGTCATTTCTCTTATAATCAATGCTGTTTTTAGTGACCTTTACTATATTTGTTTTAAATAGCATATCAACATTCATCTTAGTTAGTCTATTTTCAACTTTTTTTGCTGATTTTACAGGTAAGACCATGCAACATCTTTCTAAAACATCAACATTAACAATTCTAACATCATTTTGATCAATTTCAAATCTTTCACAAAGTGAAGGAACTAGTTCAGCAAGCTCTCCAACCATTTCAACACCTGTAAATCCTGCGCCCACAACGAAGAATGTAAGAAGCTCTCTTTTTTTATCTAAGTCTTTTTCACAAGATGCTTGCCTAAACGTTTCGTTTATATGGCTGCGAAGTTTAATGGCATCTTCATACGACCAAAGGGAGAATGAATTTTCCTTTGCTCCTTCAACGCCAAAGTAAGTAGGCTGTGATCCTGAGGATAACACTAGATAATCAAAATCATATTTTGACGATTTTCCTATAAGTTTTTTGCCTTTAAAATCTATTTCCTTAATTTCATCGAGTACAACATTTACTTTTCTACCTGCAAAAACTTTAGAAAGGCTGATTTTAATGCTATCTTCATCAACGCGAGAACAAGCAACTTCATGAAGTTCGGTTAACATGGTATGAAATGGTTTTTTGTCAATAATGGTAATCTCTACTTCATTGGCCATACCATGTTTTTTGATTTTTTTTTCGAGTTTTTTAGCGCTTAAGATTCCACCATACCCGGCACCAAGTATTACTACTTTTTTCAAAATAAAAAACCTCCTATTTTAATTAAAGGATATAAAATTAACTCCTCCTTTAAGTCATATTAATTTCTTCTTAAAAAAAATAATTATGAAATAATTATACCATATAATGTTCATAAATATAATATATTTATGATATAATCATATGTAATTAATTACAATAACATGAGGTTAGAAATACATGGAAGTAGAAATAAAATTTATATGAAAAAAATAAATAAAATGGTCTTTATATCTTTAATTGTGGCACAGTCCTTGATTATGTTTATAATAGAAAATCAAATCCCATATCCATTTATTGCCCCAGGTGCTAAAATAGGCCTTTCAAATTTATTTGTAGTTATTTCTTTGTACATTTTTGATGGACATACTGCCCTAGTGGTTGTAATTTTAAAAGTAATACTATCTTCTATAATAACAGGAAATATGTCATCATTCTTATACAGCATGTCAGGAGGCCTTTTAAGCTTGTTTTTTATGAGTATTGAAAAAAAATATTTAAAAGATATAGTTTCAATATTAGGAGTTAGCATTACAGGAGCTGTAATGCATAATTTTGCTCAAATAGTTGTGGCAAGCCTAATAACGGGGTCTTTTACACTATTTTTATATCTTCCTGTGCTCACACCCTTAGCTATATTATCAGGACTTTTTATAGGGCTTGTGTCTAAGTTTTTTATAAAGCAGTATAAGAGAATAAGGTTTTTTTAAATAAATTAAAATTTTGATTATTTTAAATGTTTGGAGTGTTTACTTTGCTTAAAAAATATTGGAATATTTATTGGAAACTATTTTGCACTGCTGTTTTTTTTGTGTTTTTAGAAGCAATGGCAAGCCTTATTCAACCTACCATAGTTTCAAAAGTCATAGATGTAGGTGTAAAAAATAAGGATTTAAGTTATGTTTTAAAAACTGGATCTCTTATGGTTTTTGTAACAGCTGTTGGATCTATTATGGCAATTTTAAGAAATAATATATCAGGAATTGTATCCCAAAAATTTGCAAGAGACTTAAGATATGATTTATATAAAAAAATACAATATATGCCTGTTTCTAAAATTGATTCAATAGGCAGAGCATCGTTAATTACTCGTATTACAAATGATGTAACGCAGCTTCAGACATTTTCCAATGGGCTTATGAGGGTGTATGTAAAAGCTCCAATTCTATGCATTGGAGCTCTGATTATGGCAATATTTTTAAGTTTTGAATTATCAAAGACTTTTATAATAATAATTCCAGTTTTAGCCATATTAGTTTTTTTAAACATAAAGAGCGGTTTCCCTAGGTTTAAAAAAGTTCAGAAGTCTATTGATAATTTAAATTCTGTAATGAGGGAATTTTTATCTGGAATTAGAGTTGTTAAGGCTTTTAACAGATCAGATTATGAAGAAGAAAGATTTAACAGGGCAAATTTAAGCTTAAACAAATCAGCCACATCTGCGATGAGGCTTATGTCTATATTTACGCCGCTCTTAGGTCTATGCGTAAATATTGGAATTATCATTGTGCTTTGGTTTGGTGGGAAAATGATATTTGATAATAATTTAGAAGTTGGCAAAGTAGTTGCTTTTGTAAATTATATGCTTCAAATATTTATGTATATACAAATAATACTGAATATTTTTAATCAATTAATTAGGGCTATGACATCCTATGAGCGTATAAAAGAGGTTATGAATATAGATGAAACTGAAAAGTCAAGTAAAGATGAAATAAGTGAAACTAAAGTCCATGGAGAGTTAGAATTTAAAAATGTAAGCTTCTCATACCATGATTCCTCGGAACTTGATTGTTTAAAGAATATAAATTTTAAATGCCATATGGGAGAAACTATAGGAATAATTGGCTCCACAGGATCTGGCAAAACCACAATTATAAATTTAATTTTAAAGTTTTATAAGCCAAAAATTGGACAAATATACTGCGATGGTAAAAATATAGAAGAAATGGATGTGTATGATCTTAGGAGCAAAATTGCATATATTCCTCAAGAAGTTCATTTATTTTCTGGAACTATAGCTGAAAACATCTCTTGGGGAAAAAAAGATGCCACAATGGATGAAATTGAAAATGCAGCAAAAATAGCACAAGCTCATGATTTTATTAAATCATTCCCTTATGGTTATGATACTTATTTAGGACAAAATGGTGTAAATTTGTCTGGAGGGCAAAAGCAGAGAGTTTCAATTGCAAGAGCAGTAATTAAAAATCCTGAAATACTTATAATGGACGACAGCACAAGCGCTGTAGATTTTTCAACTGAAAGCTTAATAAAAAAATCTATAAATGAATATTCAGATTCAATAACCACCATTATTATAGCTCAAAGAATACATTCTGTATCAAATGCAAATAGGATAATTGTAATGGATAAAGGTGAGATAGCTGCAATTGGAACGCATAAGGAGCTTTTAAATAGTTCTAATTTGTATAAAGAAATATATGAATCACAAAGATAGGGGGGCATTAAAATGAATAGATCAGGGGGACCAGGTTCTCGCATGCCATTTGCCACTGTAAAGCCTAAAAACTTTAGAAAGACTTTTTTAAGGACTATTAAATATTTTTCAAAAGAATATGCTAAACTTATTTTAATATTCATACTTGTTTTAATAGGATCTATTCTTACGCTTTGTGCACCTTACTTTATAGGGAAAGCTGTAGATTCCATAAATGATTTAAATTATAATTTGCTCATAAAATATTGTTTATTTCTTTTATTAATTTATTTAGGAATTTCTTTAGTTACCTTAATGCAGGGCTATGCAACTGTTGGAGTATCTCAAAGAGCTGTAATGCTACTTAGAAAAGATCTATTTTCTAAAATGCAAAAATTTCCTTTAATATTTTTTGATACAAGAAGCCATGGAGATTTAATGAGCAGATTTTCAAACGATGTAGATCTTATAAGCGATACAATTTCTCAAGCAATACTTCAAATAATGACTACAGTTATTGTAGTAACGGGATCTTTTGTAATGATGCTTTCTTTAAGCAGAATTTTAACATTTACAACCCTTATAGTGGTTCCGCTTGTGTTTTTTCTCACTAGAACAGTTGCAAAGAAAACAAAGCCATTATTTAAAGAGCAGCAAACACAGCTTGGGAAACTTAATGGGCAAGTAGAGGAAACTATTAGTGGAGTTAAAATAGTTAAAGCTTTTAATAAAGAAGAGGATAAACTTCAAGAATTTAAAGAATTAAATGACAATTTATGTACATTTGCAACTGGTGCTCAGATTTTATCAGGGTATATAATGCCTTTAATGGAGGTTATAAACAATTTAGGAATTGCAATAATAGCTCTTGTAGGAGGGAGTCTTGCAATTAAAGGATCTATAACCGTTGGAGTAATTGCAAGTTTTTTAAGCTATTCTCGTCAATTCACAAGGCCATTAAATGAAATAGCGAATATGTTCAACACGCTTCAATCGGCTATGGCAGGAGCTGAAAGGGTTTTTGAAATATTAGATGAGCCTTCTGAAAAGCCAAATGAGATAGGCGCTCATTGTATGGTTTCTCCAAAGGGAGATGTTAAATTTAGCCATGTTTATTTTGGATACACCAAGGAAAGTAATGTTTTAAAAGATATTTCATTTGAAACAAAAGCAGGATATAATGTGGCTTTAGTTGGTCCTACAGGAGCAGGTAAAACCACACTGGCTAACCTTTTAACAAGGTTTTATGATATAAATGAAGGTGAAATATTTATAGATGGAGAAAATATTAATTCCTACACAAAAGAAAGCTTAAGAAGCAGTTTTGGTATAGTGCTGCAAGACACATATTTATTTTCAGGAACAGTAAAAGAAAATATTCTTTATGGGAAGCCTGATGCTACAGATGAAGAGGTAGTAAGGGCAGCTATACTTTCAGATGCTGACACATTTATAAGGCAGCTCCCAAATGGTTATGATACTATTTTAACTGAAAGCGGAAGCAACTTAAGTCAAGGACAGAGGCAGCTCCTTGCTATTGCAAGAGCGGTTTTAAAAAACCCTCCTTTTTTAATATTAGATGAGGCAACAAGCGATGTAGATACCCGCACGGAAATTAGAATTCAAGAGGGAATGAAAAAATTAATGGAAGGCAAAACAAGCTTTATTATAGCTCATAGGCTTTCAACTATAAGAAATTGCCAGCTTATAATGGTTATATCAGGAGGAGAAATAGTTGAAAAAGGAAATCATGAAGAGTTATTAAAATTAAATGGTGTGTATAGCAAGATGTATAACGCTCAATTTGTATAATTTTAGCTACTTTTAAAGTAGCTAAAATTATTTAAAGATAATTGAGGACAATATATAATTTATTACACTTAAAACAATTGATGCAAAAAATGCTGTGGCAAAGCTATCAATTCTAAATCCTGAAGAAAATCTAGAGGCAAGCATAAGCATAAATGCATTTATGACAAATGAAAATAAACCTAAAGTAATTATATTAATTGGCAATGTGAAAAGTATTAAAACTGGCTTGATAATTGCATTTGCGAGCCCAAGTATAACTGCAGTAATCATGGCAGCTGTGAAATTGTCAATTGAAATTCCACTAAATAGAAAAGATAATAAATATAGGCTAACTGAACTAATTACCCAACTTATTAATAATCTCATAATATACACATCCTTTCATTTTATTAATTTTAAATAAACTTGATTTCTTCAAATCATAATGTCTTAAATCTAAAAAACATACAGGATCTTGTCCATAGTATGTAACAAGCCTAGTTTGTGTGTAATCTGCTCTTTATAATTCTGTTATTATAAAAAAATAATAAATATATATTTTATGTTATAATAATTATATGATATTATTTTAAGTATATAAAGAAAAAACAATTATAATGAGGTGCAAAATGTGTAACAATGAAAATCTTTTATTAAATCAAATTAGTTTTTTACCTGATTATGATAGTAAAATTAAAATAATAGATGAAGAAATTTTAAACACTGAATTTATTGACGTGGAAAAAGAAATTTTAACAGATAAAATTTTAACAGTTGTTTCTTTATTTAGTGGATGTGGTGGAATGGATTTAGGGGTAAAAGGCGATTTTATAGTTTTTGATAAATATTATGAAAAAAATAATTTTAATGTTATATGGGCTAATGATATTTCAAAACATGCTTGTGATACATATAAACATAATTTAAATCATGATATTGTCTGTGATGATATTAAAAACATAAATTTAGATACAATTCCAAAATCTGATATTGTAATTGGAGGATTTCCTTGCCAAGATTTTAGCGTAGCAGGTTTAAGAAAGGGTTTAACCACCGAAAGAGGACAATTATATCTTGAAATGAAAAAGGTAATTGAGCATTTAAAACCATTAGCTTTTGTTGCAGAAAATGTGGAAGGTATTACAAATATAAATGGGAGTAATGAGACAATAGAAATTATTAAAGAGGATTTTGAAAAATGTGGTTATAATGTTAGTTACAATCTTTTTAATGCTCCTGACTATGGAGTTCCACAGTCTAGAAAAAGAGTTTTTATTATTGGCATTAGAAAAAATTTAAATAAAAAAATTTTATTACCTAAAATTGTAAGAGAACAATATTCAAAAAAAATACCTTGGATGACAGCAAAAGAAGCTATAGATGATTTATGGGATAAATTAGGTGATTCTAAAATATTTAATCATTCAGAAAGGGATGTTTCTAAAGCAAAATTTTATGAAGGAAAAAAGCTTCAAGGAAATTGCAGGATTTCGGAAGATAAGCCATCAGTAACAATAAGAGCAGAACACCATGGAAACATTGAAGGCCACTATAGGACAAAAAAACCTGATAATCCAAATGATATATCAGGATGGAGAAGGTTATCTGTAAGAGAATGTGCCAGATTACAAACTTTCCCAGATTGTTTTTATTTTAAAGGTGCTGCTACATATGCTTATAAACAGATTGGTAATGCGGTTCCTCCTATTTTAGGATGGTACATAGCAAGAGCTTTATATAAATCCTTAACAAATTAAAGTTTTTATTTTTTTATTTGATTTTTGATCTTATTTTTAAAAGCTGATTTCTCTTGTGAATTTAAGCTATCATAAAAATCAAGTAATTTTAAAGAGAATTCTCTTATTGCATAATTAAACCATGGCTCTTTATTTTTTATTGAGTTTGCCATTATAACTTTTAACCATCTACTTGTTAAAAAGTTTTGCCAATCTTCTAATAATTGGAGTTTTGTGAAAGAATCAGAATGTTTAATTGTATATTTTAAATTGCCATGTTCAAAAACTCTATTTTCTTTATTCCATTCTTCTAATTCTTTAAAGGATACTTGAGGTCTAGGACTTCTATCTGGAAATTGTAATTTTGAATTAATGCTGTTTATATATTGCCCTGTAGTTATAAAAACATTATTTATATTGTGTTTTACAAATATAACCCATTCAAATGGGTTAATTTGCTGTATGCTTGAACCAGGAATTGAGTTATCTTTGCTAGATTTAAGTTCAACTGATTGGTAGTAGGTATTATTACAACTATCTGTTAGTATAAAAAAATAAATCTGGATTTGTATAAACAGTAGATTTTAAATCAGAAATTAATTTTTTATGATAATCATTTATTTCTTCTTGTAGCAAAATATTGCTAATAATGATATCTGCAAAATCCTTATAATAAAATAAATCTTCTTTTACTTTATTTTCTTCATCAACAAGGCTAATAATTATAGAATTAGTATACTTTTGTGATGGGATGGAAGTTAAATTTTTCATTATAAATGATTTTAGAAATTCTTTTAAAGGTCTATCTGTATTTGCTTCATCAGATTGGAAACTAATTTTAAGTATTTCTTTTGTGTGATCTTTTAAAAGTATTTCTAATTCATATATGAAAATATGAAAAAATATGTCCTTTTTAATTTGTAGAGGAATTTGATCTTTTATCATAATATAATTAAATTCCTTTCATTTAATACCTTGGAAATACTCTTCTTTTAATATGGAGTAACAAACATCATCAAACACTTCGCCAGTATAAACTGTACTTGCTTTTCTAAAAGTCCCTTCATATTTAAAGCCACATTTTTCAATTACCCTTTTAGATTTATTGTTAAATGGATAATGGTAAATTGAAAGCAAATCTAAATTAATATCTTCAAACACATATTTAATGGCGCATTTGCATGCCTCTGTCATAAGCCCTTTTCCCCAATAATCTTCTGAAATTACGTATCCCATTTGCCTTGCCTTAGAGTTATTTCTTTTTGTATCAGCATGTATGCCTAAAGATCCAATGACTTTTTTATTTTCTTTATATACAATAGCCCATACTTCATCTTTATTTATAAATGATTGAAGAATTTTTAATGTATCTTCTTTTTTTGAGTGTGGTTGCCATCCAGCGTTTGGACCTATGTTAGGGTTTTTAGCATATTCAAAAAAGTCATCTAAGTCATCTAACATAAAGCTTCGAAGTATAAGCCTATCTGTTTCTAAGGTTTTCAAATAAAATCACCTCTATTAATTAAACTTCATCATAAGCTTCAATTGCTATTGGCAAGGAAGCTGTAACAATATTACCTACAGCAGGTAACCCTACTAAAACAGCGCTTATAATTTCTTCTCTTGTTGCACCATAAGATTTAGCCATTTTTACATGAAAAGGTAATCCACTTTCAAGGCGTGCAGCAGCTAAAACTGCAATGTATGCGATTTCCTCCGTTTTTTTATCAAGTTTGCTTGCCTTATCAAGTTTTTGTACAACCTCCATCCAAGCTGCTTGAGCTTCTGGTGCTTCTTCTTTAAAAATTTCAAATGATTTACTTACCTTCATTTAATTTAAACCTCAACTTTATAAATTATTTATATTCTATTTTATCATAATTTGCTTTACAATATTAAAAGTTTATTGTATAATCAAAACAATTTTTAATAAAACTTATCTAGGGTAGAGGCGCTTTAAGTAAAGAGTAATTTTTTAAGCTGGCGAGCAATGATAAAAATGAAAGGGACTTTTAGCCGAAGGAAATTTCTTTGCAAAGGTTATTTCCTGGATTAATATATAATATATATTAATCTGTCACTTAAAAAGGTGGAGAACTACAAAGGTAACCTATGTATTTAAAATACAGTAAGATATTCCTTTGCTGTATTTTTTTATTTTTAAACTAAAAAAAAAGGTGGAATATAAATTGAAAATAGATAAATCTATGGAAATAAAAGATGATATCCTTCATATAGCTGGGGTTTCCTGCCTTGAACTTGTGGAGAATTACGGCACACCACTTTATGTTATGAATGAAGAAATTATTAGAGAAAAATGCAGAGAATATAGAGAAAATTTTATAGACAAAGGTTTTAAAGTATGCTACGCAGGAAAAGCTTTTTTAACCATGTATATGTGCAAAATAATCCATGAAGAGGGGCTAAACCTTGACGTAGTATCAGGAGGAGAGCTTTATACAGCTATGAAGGCTGATTTTCCTATGGAGAAAGTCTATTTTCATGGGAACAATAAAACTTTAGAAGAAATTGAAATGGCTGTAAAATATGGAGTTGGAAGAATTGTAGTTGATAATTTTTTTGAACTTGAGAGGCTTGAAGAAGAATGCAAAAGGCAAAACAAAATTCAAGATTGTTTACTTAGAGTTGCACCAGGCATAGACGCTCATACCCATGAATATATTAAAACAGCAGGTACAGATACAAAATTTGGCTTCACTATTGTAGAAAATAAATTAAAGATTGCAATAAACAAAGTGGTTAATTCTAAATTCATTAAACTTTCTGGTATACATTGCCACATTGGTTCCCAGATTTTTGAAACTAAGCCTTTTAAAGAAGAAGCTAAAGCTTTAATTTCAATTTTAAAAGAAATAAAGGATGAACATAATTATACATTAGAAGAGATAAATTTAGGCGGGGGATTTGGAATATACTATGCAAATGGGGATGATCCTCTTACAATTAAAGAAATTTGTGACAATTTAATTAATTACTGCAGAGAAGAAACAAAGCTTTTTAACATTGAAATGCCAACACTGGTTATTGAACCTGGAAGGAGCATAGTTGGAGAGGCTGGAACTACTTTATACAAGCTTGGCGCCATAAAAGAAATAGAAGGAATTAAAAAATACATTTCTGTAGATGGGGGGATGGGGGACAATATAAGGCCTGCTCTTTATAAGGCAAAATATGAATGTGCCATTGCTAATAGAATGACAAAAGGAGAAAAGGAAAATATAACTATTTCAGGTAAATGTTGTGAATCTGGAGATATTTTATTTGAAAGCTGCATATTAAACTCTCCAAGGAGCAATGATATATTAGCTGTATTTTCAACTGGAGCATATTGCTTTTCAATGGCTTCTCAATATAATAGGAATTCAGTTCCTTCAGTTGCATTTGTAAGAGATAAAAGCCATAGGCTTTCCTACAGAAGATTGTCCTACGAAGAAATGCTTAAGAATGAAATATAGCAATTATTTTAGTTAAAAATATATCCAAAACACAAGTTTTTTTGTTTGACTCATATTAAATTTAATAGTATAATAAAGAATCATAAAATCAATATGCTAAGGAGATTTTAGATGATTGTTTTGTTTGGTTTTGGTAAAACTACTAAAAGAAATTTTGGATCTCTACCTGATAAAAAATGCAAATTTTGCAGCGAAAATAATGAATATGAACTTTTAAGGATAACCACTTGGTTTACTTTGTTTTTTATTCCTATTATACCCTATAGATTTAAATATTACTTAGTATGTTCTAATTGCGACAGAGGTTTTGAAATAACTAGAGATCAATTTAACAGCATCAGGTTAATAAATCAAGGAATGTCTATAAATAACAAAGATGACATATCAATAGTTGCTGATGACCCTTATGCAGGGAAAAATGAAGTTCAGAGAAATTTCTTAATGAGCATGGAACAGGCTAGAAAGAAAAAAGAAAATAATTAAAGTGTAAAGCGCTTTAATTATTTTTATGTGTAGTAATACTATTGTTATTGAGATATAATAATTATAAGGTTTTAATTAAATACCTTAATAACTTAATCGGAGGAATTAAAATGGCTCAACTTAGAGAAGTTTTTAAATGTGAAAAATGTGGTCACATTGTAGAGATTTTGCATAGCGCAGGTGGAACATTAGTGTGTTGCGGTGAGGAAATGAAACTTTTAATTGAAAACACTAAAGAGGCTGCTGTTGAAAAGCATATTCCAGTTGTTTCAAAATTAGAAGATGGAATATATGTAAAAGTTGGATCTGTTGAGCACCCAATGATTTCTGAGCATTTTATTGAGTGGATTGAAGTTCACACTCCTTCTAAAGTTTATAGAAAATACTTGAAACCTTTTGATAAACCTGAAGCTATATTTAAAATAGATGAGGAAATTATTTTAGTTCGTGAGTATTGTAATTTACATGGCCTTTGGAAAGCATAATATTAAAATTCAATGATAAAAAGAGTAGTTTATTTGTGGCTTAAAGAGAGCTCTAAATGGTGAGAATGAGCAGATTCTATTTAAACGAAGTGGGTTTTGGAGAATTTTTTGTGAAATAATTTAGCAATAAAGGTTTTCCGCCTTAAGGATTAAAGATAAGTATTTTACTTAAAATTTAGGTGGTACCGCGATTAATCGCCCTATGTTATATAAATATATAGCATAGGGTTTTTATATTTTAAAGAGG
Source organism: Clostridiaceae bacterium (assembly GCA_031549885.1). Lineage (GTDB taxonomy): Bacteria > Bacillota > Clostridia > Clostridiales > Clostridiaceae > WQUF01. Next base: position 7,279 of record JAVBPD010000107.1, on the reverse strand, counting down.
TGAAAAAAGATGGAAGAAAACAAAAAAGTTATTTTTAGTGGCATAAAGCCATCAGGGGATTTAACGCTTGGAAATTATATTGGAGCCCTAAAGAATTGGGTTAAGCTTCAAGATGAATATGAATGCTTTTACTCAAGCGTAGATCTTCATGCAATAACTGTTATGCAAAACCCTGCTGATTTAAGAAAAAGAACATTAGAGGTCATTGCAATGTTTATGGCCTGCGGCATTGATCCTTTAAAATCTTATTTATTCATTCAATCTCATGTAACAGCACATGCAGAAGCACAATGGCTTTTAAATTGCTACACTCACATGGGTGAATTAACTAGAATGACTCAATTTAAAGATAAATATCAAAAAATGGGGGGGCAAATTGGTGCAGGGATTTTAAATTATCCTGTTTTAATGGCTGTAGATATTTTACTATATAATGCAGATTTAGTTCCAGTAGGAGAAGATCAAAAACAACATGTAGAGATTACAAGGGATTTAGCTCAAAGGTTTAATAGCCTTTATTCTCCTACGTTTAAACTGCCTGAACCCTATATTCAAAAGAATGGTATGAGAATAATGGACCTTCAAAACCCTGCAGTTAAAATGTCAAAGTCAGATGAAAGTCCAAATGGATATATATTAATAATGGATAACAAAGATGCTATAATGAGAAAAATTTCAAGGGCTGTTACTGATACATTTGGAATTGTAAAATATAGAGAGGAACAGCCAGGGATAAGCAATTTAATTGAAATTTTATCTAGCTTAACAGGTAAAACATATGAGGAAATAGAAAGAGAATATAAGGGATTAGGGTATGGCGCATTTAAGGAAAATGTTGGAGAGGCTATATGCGCTGAGCTTGGACCTATACAAGAAAAAGTAAACATGTATTTAAACGATAAAACTTATATTGAAAGCGTATATAAACAAGGTGCTGAAAAAGCCTCCTATGTGGCAAATAAAACTTTAAACAAAATGAAGAAAAAGATTGGACTTGTTTTAAAATAGGGGGTGACCCCCCTTATTTTTATATAATCCCAACCATCTCCATTAAATGCTTAGCATTAGTGGTTTGAGATTTACCTTGCTTTATTTTATAATCAAAAAATATTTTTTTATCTTTATAGCTTTCAGAAAAGCTATAATTTTTAATTCGAGAGCTTGCAAGCTCGCAAAGCTCTAAATCATGAGTTGAAATAAGGCCAATTACATTTAAGCTATTTAATTTAGAAATTACTGTTTTTGCGCCATATAATCTATCTATAGAATTGGTGCCCCTAAATATTTCATCTATTAAAAATAAAATATTTTCATCTTTCTTTGCTTCATCAACAATGGATTTTATTCTCTTTAACTCTGCATAAAAAGTTGAAACACCTTCATTTAAATCATCAGAAATCCTCATAGAAGTCATTATGGTTAGGTTTGAAAAAATAAATTTTTTAGAACAAATAAAGCTACCTGCTTTAGCTAAAACCGAATTAATTCCAATGGTTCTTAAAAAAGTAGTCTTTCCTGACATATTTGAACCAGATATGATCAAAATATTGTTGCTTATGTTTATATCATTATTAATGCGTTTGATATTAGGGATAAGAGGGTGGCCTATTTCCTCTGATTTTATAATATTTTTTTCATTAACGTAAATAGGCATAGTCATATTGTCACATGCATTTGGAAGGTTTGCAAAGCTTATTAAGCTTTCAAGTTCGCCTAAGTTTAAAAACCAATCATAAGAAACCTTAGAGTATTTTTCTTTCCAATCTTCAAGCATAATTGCACAATTATAGTCCCACCATAAAAGTATGTTTAAAACAAAATAAAGCACTTCGTTGCTTCTAGAATTTATCTTGCTTGTTATTTTATCAAGATCTTTTAATGCTTTAGATGCTGATATATCAGATGAACAAAGCGCAGATTTTATTTCTAAAAGCTTTTTTGAATTAAGGTTTTCAGAAGCTATAACATCTATAGCTTTACTATAGGAATTTAGCTTATATGGAAGGCTTGTTATAGCTCCTAAATATGCAGTGATTTTTTTAATGCCAATTACCCAAAGTGCGCACTGGAAAAATTCAATTAATGAGGCAATATAATATAAATTTTTTATTTCAAAAACTAACACCAAAGCCCCAAAAGAAATAGTTAAAATAGGCAAAAATTTAAGTATATTTTTTATAATTTTAGACTTTATAAATATTTTGTCATCTTTTAATTCATTTACGAGGTCTAAAACATCTTTGGTGGGTTTTATGCTTTGTAAATAATATTGAATTTTATTTGAGAATTCAATATTTTTACTTAATTCTGATATGGCTTCTTGCCTGGATAAAATTTCATTTTCTGTATATTTTGGGTTTAAAAGATCGTTTGCAAAAGCCTCTCTCCCATGATATGTATTTGTAGAATTTATAAATTGAAATAAAGATTTTTTTCCTACAATATCAAGGTCTAAAGCATATGGATGATCAATATTTATAAATTCTTCGCCAATATCATTAAATTTATCCCAATTGTAATTAATTCTATCTATTTGTTTTTTGTTTATAGAAATAATTCCTTTATAATAGTTCACTTTTTCAGTGATAATGCTGTGATAAACCCACAAAATTATCAACATCATAAGGATTAAAATACTTATAGAACAAGTATATAATGACAAACCCATCCTAAATAAAAAATATATAGAAGCTATAAAAGTAATTACAAATAAAATTTTAAGATTTCCTACAATGTTAAAAATAGAGGAGTACTTTTTTAAATATGTTTCATTTTCCAAAATTTCACTTTTGAATTTATCTTCCATTAGAAATAGAAACCCCCTAGATAAATATTCCATACAAATAAAACTATTTTAGCATATTTAAAGTATAAGTGGTATATGATAATTAAACTTTCAAATAATAAATTTGATAAAATTTATACCACTTGGAGGAAAATTATGAAAAAACTACTAGTTATGATGATTTTTATGATTTTGAATATTAATGTAGTTGTTGCTTCAGATTATATAATACATGAAAACAAGTTATTAACTAAGCTTGGCTTTTCAATAGATATGCTTATAAATATATTTGAAAATAAAACAGAGTTTTCTCAAAATAATGATAATATAAGCATAATTACAAGCATATTGCCATCTTATCTTTATAGAAAATATAAGAGTTATAATTTACAACAAGGCGCTGAAAATACTATAAATGTTATATATTCTTATGATGAGAGTTTTTATAATTATGATCATGATAGCGACTTTCAAAAAATTGAACAGCAAGATCCTTTTAGAGATACGATCCTTGAAAACAATGCGCTTTTATTGTTTTTATCTATTAAAGGTTTACATAGAGTGAATTTTCGCTATGAAGGAGAAGAGGATTATTGCAATACTTACCTTGTAAATGAAATGGGAAATAGGTTTGGAAATGTATATTATTTAAAGTTTGAAAACTTATATAATGCACTTGTATCAAATATTCAGCTTAGTGAATATTATTTTGCTCATGATGATAGAGCTTGTTTAGGGTCTGATTATAATTATGTTTTTGTGCATGCAGGATGGCCTGATGAATTTAAGATTTTAGATGACGGTTCTACTGTATATATAGCTAAAGAAATAGGTAAAATGCACGAAATAACACCTGAAGGCATGCTTATAATACATAAAGGTCATGAAGGATATTTTTATTTTGACAGTCCAATTGCTATTAGAAATGATAATCTCACTAGGCTTTATGCTAAAAAATATGAGGTTATAGAAGATAAAAGCTATGATGATATAATAAATCACTTTGGTTATCCAACTGTAGAAGAAGTAATGGAAGATGGTAAAAAGTTTATAGCTTATTTATTAAGATGCCCGAAAAATAGATATGCTTACTTTATTTTAGATGAGGATAAGGTTATATTTGAAGGAACTATGTATGGATGTGATTACAAGATTTTAAGATAAATTTTTATTTATAAGAATAATGGATAAAAATGTGAATAGCTTCCTTATATTTAGAGGTGGAGGGAGGTTATGAATTATTCATAGCTTCCTTCCACCTAAATAAATAAAAAATTATATTATTTCCCAAGAAGATCCATATTTTGAAATGAAATAGTATTCATTGTTTATATTAAAAACATAAGCAATTTCATTTAATGGAATTGGCAAATCAATATTGCACTTATAAAGACTATTTTTTTCTTCGTTAAATGCATAAATACCATTTGTTCCAATAAAAAGAACATTATTATTATATGAGCATATACCTTCAATAATTGTAGGTGAAGTTAACATTGTCCATTTTGAATCTAATATATCATACACTGCTACTTTATCCTCCATGTATCCTATGCCTATAACTTTATCATAAGTTACATCATAATCATAAAAAGAGGAAAGCGGTTGATTGATATTAGTCCACTTATCATTTTTATATTGTAAAAGCTCTTTTGCCTCACATGCATAAATACTATTATCAGGACCTATTTTTACATTTAATATATCACTTGGAATATTTATTCTACTAAAATCTTCTCCTTTATCTTTTGAAAAATAAAGTTTTTTATTGTCTATAATTTCAAAGATTGATTTATTAACATCTTTTTGTAAAGAAAGCATTTCATTGCTTAAAATTAAAATATCATCTTTATTGATATCTGCAATAATCATTCCAGGAAAGCTTTTTATACAATATAAGTTTTCTTCAACTAATTTATAAATATTATTTGGTGTAATTATAAATAAAGTTTTATCAAAAATATAATTGTCGGAAAATTTTATTTTTATAATTCCTTCATCAAACAAACGATCCACCCATGTTGCACCGCAGTCAGTTGAAATTTTTAATTTAAAAACAGATTTAGGTGTTAATGGATTTTCTATGCAATATATGGCCATTTTATTATCCTTAATATAGTTCGGAGAAAAATCTGCGCCCATAACCCAAACATTTTCAATAAGTAGTTTTTTAGAATTCCATATACTTCCACCATAGGGGACCTTTCGCTCGGCAAATAAGCATTGCTTTGTATCGAAATTAAAGCTAACTTTTGTGAAATAACCATTGAGATCTTCACCATAAACACAAAGAATATTTTTTTTGTCTGGGCTATATCTATATAAAGTATAATTATATCCTTTTGCCCATTGTGTACCTAGTTGCAGACCATATTTCTTTTTAGCAACCTCTAAAGCTTCATCGCTATTAAATAATATGGATAATATGGATTCTTTTTCAATTAATTGATCTTCAGGAATTTCTTCAGATGCAGTTGTCAAAGTTCTTATTTCACCATTTTTAATTGATAATACAATTGATTCTTTATGGGAAACAGAGTGAAATATACCACTCCAAGTTATTCTCTTTCCATCATCTCCAGCATTAACTATTGAGGGATGATCAACACTTATCATATGATTTAATTTTGCATCAGAATTCCATTCCTTGGCTTTTTGTTCTAATTTTTCATATGCCTCAATTAATGTTATTTCTTTATTGTTATCCTTTATTGAAAAACCAGTTAAATTTAAAAAGCAAAGAATAATAAAAAATATAAGTGATATATTTTTTCTCATGTTTCGTCCTCCATTTAAGAGTATAATCTTAAGTTATACTATGTATTTTACATATTTTACTCATAACTGGTATTTAATATCCGCATATAAAGATTAAATTAAAAATGGTCATGATTAAACCTCATGACCATTTGAATTATTATATTTTATGTAATTACATAGCGTTAGTAAAGATTTCGATTATTTCCTCTTTGGTAGCTTGTATTGGATTTGTAAATCCACAAGCATCTTTAAGTGCATTATCTGCTAAAATTGATAAGTCTTCAATTTTTACAGAAAGCTCATATAAACCTGAAGGGATTCCAACAGCTTTTGAAAGCTCTTTAATCTTTTCTATACAAGCATCTGCGCCTTCTTCATCGCTCATTTCACAAGTATCAACATCAAAGAGGCATGCTAATTCTTTTAGCCTTTTAGCAGCAACTTTTTTGTTAAATGTTTGAACATGTGGAAGCAGTATAGCATTGCAAACGCCATGAGGTAAGTCGTAAAAACCTCCTAATTGATGGGCCATTGCATGTACATAACCGAGGCTTGCGTTGTTAAATGCCATACCAGCTAAAAATTCTGCATAAGCCATTTTATCTCTTGCATCCATATCCTGTCCGTTATCAACAGCTTTTTTAAGGTAGCCATTAATTAATTTTATAGCTTGTATTGCACAAGCATCTGTAACAGGAGTAGCTGCAATTGATACATATGCTTCAATAGCATGAGTTAAAGCATCCATACCAGTAGCCGCTGTTAAGGATTTTGGCATATTTACCATGAGAGCTGGATCGTTTACAGCCACTGTAGCATTTACATTCTTATCAACAATAGCCATTTTAACTCGTCTTTCCTCATCTGTAATTATGCAGAATATTGTCATTTCAGAAGCTGTTCCAGCAGTTGTATTTATGGCAATAAGTGGAATTTGAGGTTTTTTAGATTTATTAACACCTTCATAATCCTTAATCTTACCGCCATTTGCAGCAACAAGTGCTATGCCTTTTGCACAGTCATGGGGTGAGCCGCCTCCTACAGATATTACAAAATCACATTCTTCTTCTTTTAGTACTTTTTCACCATCTTCTACATTTTTTTCAGTAGGATTAGGTTTTGTTTCATCAAAGATAACCCAACTTACATCTACGCTGTCAAGTATGTCAGTAACACTTTTAACGATGCCAATTTCAACAAGAACTTTGTCAGTAACTATCAGAGCCTTTTTAAATCCTAAGTTTTTAATTTCATTACCACAAGAAAGAAGAGCACCTTCACCCATAATGCTTAAATTTGGCATATAGAAATTGTAACTCATTTTCATTACTCCTTTTTTGTTAAATTTTGGGTTTTAAGTAAAATTAAGAAAGTTAAATTGAAATACGAAAGCTAGAAACAAGCAACAAATAAAAATAACTATTTTAAGTGGTATTCTATAGCAATTATGCTATTTTGTCAATGAATTTTAGTTATATTTTAATATAAAAAGGATAATCTTTTTTTCCCTCATATGTGTTAACTCCATACTTTAAAAAATTACAGTTAAGATGTTACTTTTTTAAAATATAAATTTTTAGACAAGAATTTGTTTTAAAAAAATGATTTTTAATTATTTTTAATTAATTTAAAATTAATTTAGGATTACTTGTATGACAAAAAAACCTTTCTTAATTAATTTTTTTCAAAAGGTTTAAACTTAAAACGATCATTCATATTTTTGGTTTATTTTAA